>JALVVJ010000099.1 GCA_027023475.1 Flavobacteriales bacterium | reverse complement strand
CTATATGTTCGGATTTATCTGATATGAGTCGTATCCGTTTGCTTCCCGAAACTCTGGCCAATCAAATTGCCGCCGGCGAAGTGGTGCAACGCCCCGCTTCGGTGGTCAAGGAACTGCTGGAAAACGCAATCGATGCGGGCGCTACGGACATAAAACTTATTGTAAAGGACGGCGGCAAAACCCTGATTCAGGTGGTGGACAACGGAATAGGCATGGACGAAGTGGATGCGCGGATGAGTTTTGAACGCCATGCCACCAGTAAAATCAGTAGCAGCGAAGATTTGTTCCGCATCATGACCAAGGGGTTCCGGGGCGAAGCTCTGGCGTCTATTGCCGCCGTGTCGCATGTGGAAATGCGCACCCGCCCCGAAAACGGCAGCTTGGGAACGCTCCTGCGCCTGGAAGGCGGTAAGGTGGTCGGCCAAGAGCCCGTGGCCACCCCAAAAGGCACTTCGGTGGCCGTAAAAAACCTGTTTTTTAACGTGCCGGCCCGACGCAAATTCCTCAAATCGGCCCAGGTGGAAATGCGGCACGTTACCGATGAGTTTCAACGGGTGGCCTTGGCTCATCCCGAAATCGGCTTTACGCTGATTCACAACGGCAACGAAGTCTATCGCCTACCTCCGGCCAAACCCTTGCAGCGCATCGAACATATTTTCGGACGCAAAATGGGCGGACGCCTGGTACCTGTGAACGAACAAACCGATTATGTTCGCATTCACGGCTATACGGGCAAACCCGAATTTGCCAAACAACGCCGCGGCGAACAGTTTTTCTTTGTCAACAGGCGCTTTGTCAAAAGCGGTTATCTGCACAGTGCCGTAATGCAGGCCTATGAAGGGCTTTTGCCCGAAAAACGCTACCCGCCCTACTTTATCTTTTTCGACATCGACCCCGGCCATATCGACATCAATATCCATCCCACCAAAACCGAAATCAAATTCGACGACGAATATACCGTTTACAACCTGCTCCGGGCCAGCGTGCGCCATGCCTTGGGTAAATTCGACCAAATGCCCGGTATTGATTTCGATTTGGACCCTGAACTGATTCCCCGGAAAAAACAGGATACGGGCAAATTGCAAACGCCGCAAGTACGGGTCAATCCCGACTTTAATCCTTTCAGGGACGAAAGTGCCACGCCCTTTTTGCAAGAGCCGAAGGCACAAATTCCTTCGCCCACTTCACGGGAAGATAAGGCGGACCAATGGCAGGCCTTGCAAGAACTTTTTAGTGCGGAAAACGATGGTGCACAGCAAGAAACACCTTCGTTTCAATGGCAACGTAAGTATATTGTAACCCAAACTCGCGAAGGCCTTTTGATTGTGCATCAACATCGCGCCCACAAAAGCGTGCTTTTCCACCGCTTGCAAGCCCAAATGCAAGCCGGTAAACTGCCGGCCCAACAATTGATGTTCCCCGAGGCCTGGGAATACCTGCCCGAAGAAATCCGTTTGTTGAAAAAAAATCTGGATGCATTGATCCGGACGGGCATCGAAGCAAGCATCGAAAACGGAACGCTGACGGTGCAGGCCATTCCCGCCCATGCCACGGTGGCCCAAATCAAGGAATACGTGGAAGAACTTCTGGCCCATTGGGCCGAGGATATCCCGTTGGAAACGGGCCAACTGGAAAAATTCATGCTGCTGAGCTTGGCCGAAAAAACCGCCATACGTTCGGGCCAAGAACTCGGCGCAAGCGAGCAACAACAACTATTGGCCGAACTCTTGGCCCTGCCCGAACCCCGTTTCGACCCTTCGGGAAAACCTAATTTCGTTATCATACCCGCCGAACAAATCGACCGTCAATTCTGAAAAAATGATGCACACGCCCAAAATCATCAAGCAACTCATACTGGTCAATGTGGTATTTTTCGTCCTTTCGATGATCAGCCCCAAATTTTTCGACCTTTTTGCCATGCATTTTCCGCTGAATCCGCAGTTCCGGTGGTGGCAGGTCATTACCCACATGTTTATGCATGGCGGCATTTGGCATATTTTATTCAATATGTATGCCCTTTGGGCCTTCGGGTCGCCCATTGTGGCTCGCTATGGGGTCAATAGGTTTTTGGCTTTTTATTTTATTTCGGGCCTGGGAGCTTTGGCCTTGTTTTTGGGCGTGGAGTATTACCGCTTTACGCAGGATTTCCGGCAATTGGCGGCAATGGGCATTCCGGCCGAAAATATTTGGGCCGTGCTCCAACATCCCGACAGCGGCACCATTGGACGTTATTTCCCGCAACTATTAACTCATCCGGCAGCGCAAAAAATATTTATCGACCTTAACACCATATATCATCTCACTATGTTGGGCGCTTCGGGTGCCATATACGGTATTTTGGTGGCCTTTGCCTTCTTTTATCCGCGGGCCAAGCTCATGCTTATTTTCCTGCCCTATCCGTTGGATGCCAAATATTTTGTTCCGCTATTGATTTTGATGGACATCGTGTTCGGGTTTACCAACTACCTGCACACCAACATTGCGCACTTCGCCCATGTGGGCGGCGCTTTGACGGGCTTGTTCCTGTTGTGGCTTTGGCGCAACAGGCGCGACGAATATTATTTTTACGACTAATATGTTGCGGCCATGTGGAAACGCTATAAGGCATACCTGAGCGAAAGTCCCGTGCACATGTTTACCGGTTTGGCCATTCCGGTAACGGTGTTTTTTTGGCTGCTGTGGCTTTTGAGCAACCTGGGACTGATGCGCGCCGGATATGTTTGGCAATATTTTGCCCTGCCCGGCGATTGGCAAGATTATATTCATCAATTTTGGTCGTTGGTTACCTATCCCTGGATTCACTTGAATTTGATTGATTTCCTGATCAATTTGTTGCTTTTGCATTTTGTGGGCACGCAATTGGAAATCTACGAATCGCACCGCCGGATGTTCCAGTTGGCTTGGACGGGCATCCTGGCCGGGGCCTTGGGCTTTTGGGTTGTTTATGCCGGGATGCCTTCCTGGTTTGCCGACGAGCCCAACCCTTATTTGACCGGCATATCGGTTATCTTTACCGCTTGGCTGGGCTATGCCGGTGTTCGCTTGGCCGGTTACAAGGTAAACATGCGTCTTTTCGGGTATTGGCCCTGGAAGGGTTTGGCGGCCCTTTTCGTGTTGTGGGATGCGGTGCAACTGCCCTTGGCCAACACGGGCGGCCATGCGGCACATTTGAGTGCCATGCTGGGCGGAGCGCTCTGGGCTTTGGCCGTAAGGGGAATAAAATCAAAGCCCGCACCCAAAAAATCCCGGCTAAAAGTTTATGAAAGCCAAAAACCGGGCACCGAAAAAAACATCGACAGCATTTTGGACAAAATCAACCGCTACGGAATGGACAGCTTGACCGAAGAAGAAAAGGAAATCCTGTATCGTGAAAGTTTGCGCGATAACAAACGGAAAAACTAAGGTTTTGTGCCGGTTTTCCAATAATTTTGACGAATTTTTGCGTTTTTCCATCCGAAATTTCCGAAAAAATGTGTATCTTGAAACCAAATCAATAAAATCCATGCCTTATGAAAAAGATTACCGCTTCACGTGCCTTTTCCCGTGGCTGGGAAATTTTTAAGCAAAATGCTTTGCAACATATCGGAGTATTCTTCTTAGTAGGAGTTATTTTATGGATCATTGCCTTGGTGCTTATGCCCGCCGGTTCTATGAATTTCAAAGGTTTTAATATGTCGCCCGAAGAGATGGCTGCCTTGCAACAGGCACGTCCTTCTTTTTTATCTATGTTGGTTTTAATAATTGTTGAAATCGTAGCTTATATGTTCCTTTACGGTTACACTTTGGATGTTGTTAGGAACCAATATAAAGGGCTTGGTGAAGTCTTTTCCAAATACGTTCGTGGTTCCGTATTTTTGAATATGCTAATTTTTGGTATCGGTTTCTCTTTGGCAGCCATTGCAATATTTATTCCCATTGTATTACTTTCTTATGTATTCCAAAGCGGAAGTTTTCTAACTTTCGCATTGATATTCGGTTATCTTTTTGTGATATACCTTGCTATCCGTATGTTTTTTGTATATTATCTTCTACTGGACGGCCACGATTTTGCCGATGCCATTCGACTTTCCTGGCAAAAAACCCGGCCTTATATCGGTGAAATTATTTTGTTTATTATTATTGCCGTAGCATTGGCTTTTCTCGGTTTGCTTGTTTTAATTATTGGTCTTTTAGTTACTATTCCCATTATTTATTTAGCCCAAGCGGTTTTCTACAACGAAGCCGTTTCCGAACCGGCGGACCAAACACCGGCCACCGAAGCATTGGACCAATAATATAATGTATATTCTTTTATAATAACCGCCCTTGTCCGGGGCGGTTTTTTTATCGAAAACCATGCAAATTATTCCGGCATTCGCTTTCAAGTTCCCACGAAAATTTGTTTTTGGAGAAATCATTACATTGCGATAAACTATTATTATGAAAAAAATTACCGCCGCACAAGCATTCTCCCGCGCTTGGGAAACCTTCAAGAAAAATCCGCTTACACATATCGCTATTTTTCTTTTAACGTTCCTGCTCATATATTTTTTTGTAAATATAATTTTGCCCGAACCAGTAAACCGGGATAAATACGGCCGGCACGGCTTACAATCTTATTTTCTGATATTTCTTCTTGTCTATTTTGTTCAACTTTTAGTGGCCGTATTCTTGAACGGCTATGCCTTGGATGTTGTTCGGAACCAATACAATGGAGTGGGAGAAGTATTTTCCAAATACATCCAAGGCACAACGGTCTTTTATTATTTCCTTTTCTCATTACTTCTTATTTTGATTCCACTGATCATTACCATTCCTTTTGTGCTTGTCGCATTGGCCATTAAAACCGGGCCTATCGTTATTTTCGGTCTTTTCTTGGGTCTTTTTGTGGGATTTTATCTTTCCATACGTTTAATGTTTGTGTTCTTCCTTGTCCTGGACAGACACAGCGTCGCCAATGCCATAAAAGTATCGTGGAAAAAAACCGAAGCTTATGTTGGAGAAATCATTTTGATGATATTATTTGCCGTTTTGGCTTTATTTTTCGGCCTTCTTGCCCTTATTGTCGGTGCTCTTATCGCCATTCCCGTAATCTATTTCGCCCAAGCGGTTTTCTACAACGAAGCCGTTTCCGAACCGGCGGACCAAACACCGGCCACCGAAGCATTGGAGCAATAAAACCTGCTTTTCTTGTGTTCAGGGCGCTCCGAAACCCGCCTTAGGGCGGTTTTCTCCACGGCTCCCGACATTGCTACGCAATGTGCGGGACAAGTTCCGGCAAACCTGAGCTTTTTTATCAAAAACGAATGTAAATCATTGAAAATCAATTCAAAATTCATAATTTAGAATTCATAATTAAATTCGCGCCAGGGATGGAAGCGGTTATGCGGCGAAGGGGCGGATGTGCTTTTGCGCCGCCGGCAGGGGCTCGCAGCGCAAGAGACCGTGGGGGCGGCATTGCAAAAGCCAACGCACCCGAGCCGCATTTGAGCGGACAGCCCGACGGCGCCTGGGCGTTGCAGCAAGTATAAAATATGCACACCAAGTTTTGTTCTTTTTGCCGATATCGGCATTGACCATCCTTGCCATAGCTACGGCTATGCCTTCGGACGACCGGCTTTGTTCTCGACAAAAATAACTTCAACTTTTCCGACATTTTACACTTGCTGCAACGCCGTGAGTGGTGGCCGGTGCGAAAGAGCTCCGTTGCTTGAAGCAGCGGCCATTGCGCCAAAGCCGCCACGAACGCAGGCGCCGGGGCGCCCACAAAAACAAAAACATCTGTGATTAAACTTTTTGGGTCGCAGTTCATCCAATAAGCGAAAGTTGACCCGAAATGAACCGATTCGACAAGCATTCCGAATTTCACCGCCACTACCGGCTGCCCGAGGATTATTTCCAAAAGCTCGAAAGCCGTATGCAACAGCGACTGGCCCCTACGCCACGCCGTGTCCTTTGGCGCCGGAGGATTTTGCAAGCGGCCGCCGTGTTGGTGGTAGGATTGGTGGCTTGGCCACTCTACCGCAATATGCACACCGGTGGATTTTACGGCACACACCCGGCAACCGATACGGTCAACTTGCACACCAACACCCGCGGGGCAACCACTTCGCCCGAAACAAACGAAATCGACCTTTCGGATATTCCCGACGATGTGATCGACGAATACTTGCTTGTGGACGACGATGAACCGCTGATGCTCTGAAAACCGAAAAAATTTTGACTACCATGAAAAAATTGATCTTCCTGCTGTTGGTCGGATGGATGATTCCCGCCGCAGCACAAAACCAAAAAACCGTCAATGCGGACAAATTAATCGAAAAAAAACTGGATTTTTTGCGCGAACGGCTTTTGCTGGACGATACACAGTTCCGGGCCTTTGCGCCGGTGTTCCGACGCTATGAAACCCAACGTATGGCATTGGCACGCCAACGCCACGACCTGGTCAAAGACCTGCGCAAAGAACGCTTGTCCCAACTCAGCGATGCCGACGTGTCGCACCGCTTGGACCGCATTCTGGAAATCGACGAAAAAATGTTCCTGCTCAAAAAAGAATATTATCGGCAACTCAAAAAGATTTTGCCACCGCGCAAAATCCTTGCCTTGGTGCGCGCCGATAATCAATTCCGCCGTTTGTTGCTCCAACGTCGCCGACATCGGGCCATGGAACGCCGCGAACACATGCACGGCATGCGACGCGGGCCGGCACCCGGCAGGCAAAAACCTGCGGGGCCACAAAATCCGGTGCAATAATGAACAGACAAAAATAAAGCAATTGTCCGGAAACCGGAACCGCGTCAAAGAAAATGAATTTCCGCGCCGGTAGTTACATTACCGGCGCGATTTTTTTTGGGTTAACCGGTATGGAATTAGGTCGAGAAAAAATTAAAATAGGGAAAAGGTATAAGGA
The DNA here is from genome assembly GCA_027023475.1 of Flavobacteriales bacterium. Taxonomy (GTDB): domain Bacteria; phylum Bacteroidota; class Bacteroidia; order Flavobacteriales; family Flavobacteriaceae; genus JAADED01. The sequence goes on along the minus strand of JALVVJ010000099.1, from coordinate 30,533 downwards.
TATTAAATTTTTTTTTAGATTTGTGCAGTAAACCAAAAGTTTGAAGGAAAATGGCTGAAAAACAAAATGAAATTTTCTCGAAAGTGTTTCGAGCAGGACGACGTACCTACTTTTTCGATGTGCGTGAAACGCGTGCCGGTGATTACTACCTGACCGTAACCGAAAGCAAACGTCAGACCAACGAAGACGGGTCTTTCTTCTACAAAAAACACAAAATTTATCTTTACAAAGAGGATTTTGACAGTTTTAAGGATGCACTGCAAGAGGTGATGGACTTTATTATCCGTGAAAAAGGGCCCGAAGTGATATCCGAGCGTCATCAACCGGACTTTCAGCCGCAGGAAAGCGAAGGCGGCGACACCGAAAGCCCGGCGGACGAAGCGGTTTCGGGTGACGAACCGGCCGGTGAATCGGGCGATTCCGAAGCATCGGGAACCGACAAATACACCGATGTGGATTTTGATGATTTATCATAAGCACATAAATCAAAAAAACATAGCCGGCTCGGGATGGGCCGGCTTTTTTCGGCCAGCCAAATGGAATAATTTTTGCTATCTTTACGGCAAAACCCAAAACCAAAACAATATATGATGTCCGGTTCTTACTTACTGATTGCCATCATCGCCATTTTGGGAATGATTGTGCAAGGAGTTTTGAAGGCCAAGTTTGAGAAATACGGGAAAATTCCTTTAAGCGCGGGGCTGAGCGGCAAGGAAGTGGCCGAACAAATGCTGGCCGACCACGGCATCACGGATGTGCAAGTGATTTCCACACCCGGCGCATTGACCGACCACTACAATCCGCTGAAAAAAACCGTTAATCTGAGTGGGCCGGTTTACGGCTCGCGTAGTGTGGCTGCCGCCGCCGTTGCCGCTCACGAAGTTGGGCATGCCGTGCAACATGCCCGCGGTTATGCCTGGCTCAAAATGCGATCGGCCATGGTGCCCATGTTGTCGGTTTCCAATAAGTTTGTTACGATCTTACTTATCGCCGGCATTTTAATGATTAGGAGTTTTCCACAATTATTGCTTGCCGGTATTATTCTTTTTGCCCTTACGGTGGTTTTTAGTTTTATCACGCTTCCGGTGGAATACGATGCCAGCCGCCGGGCCAAGCAATGGCTCGAACAAAGCGGATTGGTTACGCCCGAAGAAAAAGCCGGCGTAGCCGACGCGCTTAAATGGGCCGCCCGCACTTATGTGGTAGCGGCATTGAGTTCGTTGGCCACCTTATTGTATTACCTTAATATTTATAATTCCCGGCGATGACAAACGTTCAATCCTTATATCGAAACAAACCTATTATCCCCGGCCCTTTGGGCATCGGGGATTTTTTTTGAGACGAAAAAATCTACGCCCTATGAAAATACATCATGTAGCCCGCCAGCATAGTATTCTGAACAAGTATTTGGCCGAAATCCGCGATAAAGAAATTCAACGCGACAGCATGCGGTTTAGGCGTAATATCGAACGTATCGGTGAATTTATTGCCAACGAAGTAAGCAAGACCTTCAATTACAAACCGGTTAAAATCGCCACGCCTTTGGGCGAGAAAGAAGTGATGTTGCCCGACGAAAAAATCGTTATCGGGTCGGTGTTGCGCGCGGGCTTACCCTTGCACAACGGACTGCTCAACATTTTTGACAACGCCGAAAATGCTTTTGTTTCGGCCTATCGCAAACACACCCGAGGCGATGCGTTTGAAATTGTGGTTGAATATTTGGCCATGCCTTCGCTTGAAGGAAAAACCTTGTTATTGGTGGACCCCATGTTGGCCACCGGACGCTCGTTGGAAGCGGTATATCGTGTGCTCACCCGGCATGGGAATCCCCGGAAATTGCATATTATTGGAGTAATAGCCGCGCCCGAAGGCATTGCCCATTTACAAGAAACAATGCCCGGGGACAGCGAATTGTGGATAGCCGATATCGATGACTATTTGAACGACAAGGCCTATATTGTTCCAGGACTCGGGGATGCCGGAGACTTGGCCTTCGGCCAAAAACTGGATTTATGAAATTTAAATCCCAAAAAAATTAAGATTTTTTCAAAAGCTATCTTTTGTCTTTTTAGGGTTAAACAAAAAATTGTATAATTATGCACACATAGCCCATAAAAATTAAGATGCAATCAAGTTTGTACGGCAGCAAAAAAAAATATAAATTTGTCTATTACTAAAAAATATGCCTTATGAAAAGAATTAACTTTTTGACAATAATGTTGACGGCCTTGCTATGGTATGGGCAAGGAAGGGCGCAACATGTTGTGGTCTACAACGATACTGTTTGCGACACGGAGCAGTACGGAGTTTTGCGCACCAATATTCAGGCATTAATGACCAGTGCCTATATAACGGATACTACGGCCTATGCTTATGACGACAATTTTATGAATGCGTCGGATGTTTTGCAAAACGGGGTTCCGTTGGCCATCGATGATGAATTTTCGGATCCGATTGATATCGGTTTCACCTTTTATTTTTTCGGTGAACCCTATACGCAATTGGTTGTCGGTTCCAACGGAGATATTGTTTTTCAACCTTCAATAGCCGGCACCTATGATTCTTGGCCTATCAGTGCAAGCCAACTTATACCGGATATTACACTGCCATATTACGACAATAACACTTCCTACGGATCCATTATGGGAGCTTACCATGATATTCATGCCGGCAGGCGAATTCAAAACGTTTCGGAGATGAAATATGAACTCCGAGGAACGGCACCGCATCGTAAATTTATCATTACCTACCACGAAATGCCACAATTTAGCTGCACCAACTTGCTCACCTCGCAGCAAATTATTTTACATGAAGATGATTATTCCATTGAAGTCCATCTCAAACACAAGCCGGTTTGTAACGGATGGAATAGTGGCTTGGCCGTTGTTGGCATTCAAAACGACGATGCTTCTTGCGGATACTATCCCGGAGACGGAACATCCGCCGGGTCTATCTTGGTAAACCGCAATACAAGTGTTTTCAGTATAGACAGCACCTTGAATCCCGAAGCTTGGAAATTTGTTCCCGCCACCATGCCCACTATCACCTGGTACGATGCCAACCGCAACCCCATTGCCGGAGCCACGGCCGATTCGCTGGTTGTTCCTCTGAACAATTACCAAGGACCATACACTTGCGAAGTTACCTACACTGATTGCCATGGCAACCGCACTACCGAATACGACGAAGGTGAAATAATCGTGGTGCCTACCCCCATCGTTGATTTGGGTGCTGACCAACAACGTTGCCGCGACGAAGAAATTGTATTGGATGCTACCCCGCAAAATATCAGTGATTTTCAAAACATCACCTTGAATTATCAGTGGAGCAAAGACGGACAGCCCATCGCCGGCGCCACTTCGGCCCAATATACGGTAACCGAACCCGGAACCTATTCGGTGGAAGTTTCTACCGGACGTTGTTCCACAATGGATGAAATTGTGATTGAAAACTATATCAACGATGCTTGTATCATTCCCGAAGTGATTACTCCGGATGATAATGGTAAAAACGATGCCTTCGTTTTGGATTATCTTAATGGAAAATACGGCATCGAAAAAATTGAAATTTTCAACCGTTGGGGTACAAAAGTGTTTGAAAAAGAAAACGGTTATACCGACCAATGGCACGGACAAAGCAAATCAGGTTCGGAATTACCGCCCGCATCTTACTTTTACGTGGTCAAACTCAAAAACGGTGATGTAAAAACCGGTTATGTTCAATTGGTTAAATAAAATCAAGGATATGAAAAAGTATATAAAACAATTCGCAATTATAGGGGCTTTAATGCTTTCGGGCTTGACCTTTGCCCAGCAAGCGCCTCATTTCACCCAGTTCATGTACAATATGAATGTGGTTAATCCGGCCTATGCCGGTATCAAAAACGGATTGGTGGGTGGATTGCTCTACCGTACCCAATGGACGGGCTTTGACGGAAACCCGCAATCCATCACCTTTAACCTCCATTCCAGCGTAGGCGAAAAAATGGGGCTCGGACTTTCGGCCTACAACGATCAGTTCGGTTTTGTCAAACAAAACAATGTCAAGCTGGATTATTCCTACAAATTGGAAGTAGGTTCCGACAAATATTTGTCCTTGGGTCTCAACCTGGGATTGTGGAATCACATGGTGAATCTTACCGATTTGGCCGCCATTCACCCCGGCGACCCATTGCTCAATACCGACATTAAAGATTACCAGCTGAGCTACGGTGTGGGTTTACTCTTCTATTCCGACCACTATTATGTCGGTCTGTCAATGCCCAACCTCAACACAACCGCCTTCCATTCCAACCTTCAAAAATGGACCAAGGGCAATGTGATCCATTACTTTTTTACCGGTGGTTATGTGTTTGATTTGAACAATAATTTTAAGCTCAAACCCAACTTTATGCTCTATCAGGCATTGGGTGCACCCCTAGCGGTGGATTTGAACGCAAACTTATTTATGTACGACAAAGTGGAATTGGGTGTTTCCTATCGTTTGAACGATTCGTTCAGCGGATTGATCAATTTTATGATTACGCCCAATATTCGCGTGGGCTACGCGTATGACCGCACCCTCTCGGACATGAAACTTTTTAGTCCCAATACCCACGAAATTTTCCTCAATTTCGTGCTGCCGTATAAGAAACGTGCCTTTATGTCTCCTCTTTACTTCTAACCCGAAAATCAAAGCATTATGAAAAAAATATACGCAGGCATATTCCTCTTCCTCCTGAGCATGAGCTTGGGATTGGCTCAGGAAAAGAAAAGCGCAACGGTCAAAAAAGCCGATGCCTATTTTGCACGCTTGGAATTCCTCAAAGCGGCCAAGGCCTACGAGTCGGCCTTGTCCAAAGGACAAAATACCGATTATGTTTACCGTAAATTGGGCGATACCTATTACAATCTTTTCGACCCTAAAAATGCGGTAAAATACTACGAAAAAATCATCAACAAAACCGATGACCCCGAAGTGTATTACCGCTACGCACAAATGCTCAAAGCGCTGGGTAAATACCAGGAAAGCGAACCTTGGATGCAAAAATTCGTTACAATGCGTCCGGCCGACCATCGCGCTATGGCCTATCGTGCCAATCCGGGTTATTTGGTTAAAATCCTGGACAAAACCCGCAAAAAATTCGTGGTTACCGAAGAATCGAGCTTAAACACTACCTATGCTGATTATGGCGCCCAATTGACCGCTCCCGACAAAGTCTTTTTTATCAGCCATCGCATTAAGGCAAAAAAGCATAACTGGGATGGACAACCCTTCGGCGATATCTTCGAAGCCGATTATTCGGGTGATGTGGCTTCGGCCATTGAACAAATTCCCGGCGATGTAAACAGCAAATACCACGAAGGACCTTACAGCTTGTCGCCCGACGGAAAAACCATCTATTTTACACGTAATAATTACGACAAAAAATACGGTTCCGACTCCACCGGTGTAAGCCGGCTCAAAATCTACAAAGCCACGTGGAACGGCAAGAAATGGACCAATGTGGAAGAACTGCCTTTCAACGGCGACAATTTCGATACGGCATTTCCGTCCCTAACCCCCGACGGAAAACGTATGTATTTCTCCTCCGACCGTCCGGGTACCTTCGGCCAATCCGATATTTGGTATGTGGAAATCAATGATGACGGTACTTTTAGCGAACCCTATCATCTGGGTCCCGAAATCAACACCGAAGGGCGCGAAGATTATCCCTTCTTTATCGACAATACCCTCTATTTCTCCTCCGACGGATGGATGGGATTGGGCGGACGCGATGTGTTTGCCTCCAAATGGGTGGACGGTAAATTCTCACGTGCACGCAATTTGGGCGTACCCGTCAACAGCGGATACGACGATATCACTTTCTCCTACTATCCCGACTTGAAAAAAGGTTTTGTAGCCAGTAACCGCGATGCCGCGCAATACGGTGATTTCAACATTTACAAGGTGCAAGCCGTGAAACCCGTCTTTGACGTGCTTATCAATGCTGTGGTTTTGGACGACAAAACCGGTAAACCCATTCCCAACGCCGCCGTGGTACTGACAGACAATGCCGGTAACCCCATGGGCACCAAAACCACCAATGCCGACGGCGAAGTGGACTTCCTGATCGACGGCGGAAAAGATGTTATCCTCGAAGCCCGCGCCAACGATTACGAAAACAATAAAGCCACGGTAAAAGGCACATATGACGAAGGTGTAGATGTGGAAATCCGTCTCAAACCCATCGAAAAAATAATTACGGTGGAACAACTTAACATCCGCCCGATTTATTTCGATTTCGACAAATGGAATATCCGACGCGATGCCGCTTTTGAACTGGACAACGTGGTGGAAGCCATGAAAAAACATCCCGAACTTAAAATCCACGTGGTTTCCCATACCGACTGCCGTGGTTCGGTGGCTTACAACCAACAATTGTCCGAAAAACGGGCTAAATCCACCGTACAATACATCATTTCCAAGGGCATCGATGCATCGCGCTTGACCTGGGAAGGTAAAGGCGAATCCGAACCCAAAATCAAATGTAGCCCTTGTGGAAGTTGTACCAAAGAACAACATCAGGAAAACCGCCGTTCGGACTTTATCATTGTGAACGAAAACCAAGAACAATCCGGTCAACCGGACGAAGAATAAGATAACCCGATCAATCCTTTTCAAAGACAGGTAAAATGCTTAGTTTTACCTGTCTTTTTTAATGTACCTACGATTATGAAAACCGTTGATGATTTTAATTTTAAAGGAAAAACCGCATTGGTCCGTGTGGATTTTAATGTTCCCTTGGACGAAAACGGCATTGTTACAGACCCCACACGGATTCGCCGCGCCAAACCCACCATTCTCAAAATCCTGAACGACGGCGGAAAAGCCGTGTTGATGTCCCACTTGGGCCGGCCCAAAGGACGGGACGAAAAGCTGAGCTTGAAACATATTGTTCCTGCTGTTGAAAAAGAACTTGGCGTGCCGGTACATTTTTCGCCCGAAATATCCGGTCCCGTAGCCGAAAAAGCCGCCAAAGATTTGCCCTTCGGTCAAGTGTTGCTACTGGAAAACCTGCGCTTTGACCCGCGCGAAAAAAAAGGCGACCCCGGTTTTGCCCGCGAACTGGCCCGCTTGGGCGATATCTATGTCAATGATGCCTTCGGTACGGCACACCGCGCCCACGCCTCCACGGCTGTAATTGCCCGTTATTTCCCCGGCCGAAAAGCCGCAGGCCACCTCTTGGCAAGTGAAACGAACACTATCCAAAAACTTTTGACCGAAGCCCGTCATCCGGTAACGGCCATCATCGGCGGTGCCAAGGTTTCCAGCAAAATAGGCGTGTTGGAAAACTTGCTCAATGTGGTGGACAACTTGATCATTGTGGGCGGAATGGCCTTCACCTTCCTGAAAGCCCTGGGTTATCCTACGGGAAACTCGTTGGTGGAAGACGATTATGTGGAAACCGCCCGCAATATCCTGGAAAAAGCCAAAACAAACAATATTCGTCTGCTCTTGCCCGTTGATGTAGTGGCAGCCGACCGTTTTGCACCCGACGCACAAACGCGCATTGTCCCGGCCGACAACATTCCCGACGGATGGATGGGGCTGGACATCGGGCCTAAAACAAGGGAACAAATCGCCCGGGTGGTGAACCAATCCAAAACCGTGCTTTGGAACGGCCCGGCAGGTGTATTCGAAATGGAACCTTTTGCCGAAGGCACAGTTGCCATTGCACGTGCTTTGGCCGAAGCCACCAAAAATGGCGCCTTTACCGTGGTGGGCGGCGGCGATTCGGTAGCCGCTTTGGAAAAATACGGCTTGGCCGGTAAGGTGAGTTACGTTTCCACCGGTGGCGGAGCCATGCTCGAAATGCTGGAAGGCAAAGAACTGCCGGGCATCAAAGCCCTGGAAGAAGAATAAAAAAATCGATGGATGAATGAAATGGATTAAACGTTTTATCGTAATTGTTATTTCCGGTCTGTTTGTCAAAGCCCCGGCCCAAAACCCAAATCCGGCCGACACGCTTACCTATATCCGCAGTTTGGACGCCCTGCACACCATCCTGACCGATTCGCTTACACGTGCCGATAGTTTGTGGTATCGCGGTTTTTATAACCCCGACGGCAGTCATTATGTGTGGGAACCGGTGGATACCTTGGCGGTGGATGGCGACAGTTTACAAATACCCGTTACGATTAATGATGACACATTGCGCAAACAAATCGAACGCCTCAATGCCACATCACCCATCGAAATTGTCTATCATCCGGGATTGGTATCGGTGATTAAATTCTATTTGACCAAACGAAAAAAATATTTGGAAAAAATATTCGGACAGGCCGAACATTATTATTTTCCGCTGTTCGAATCCTATTTGGACAAAAACAATTTACCGTTCGAAATCAAATTTCTCCCCATCATTGAATCGGCTTTGAATCCCCGTGCCCAATCGCGTATGGGCGCCCGCGGGCTTTGGCAGTTTATGTATTTTACGGGCAAGCGTTACGGACTGGAAATCACCTCGTATTTGGACGAACGTATGTCGCCCGAACGCTCCACGCAAGCCGCTTGCGACCATTTGAACGAACTCTACGGGCTTTTCAAGGACTGGAACTTGGTGTTGGCCGCCTACAATTCGGGGCCGGGTAACGTGAGCAAAGCCATACGGCGTTCGGGCGGTTACCGGAACTATTGGAACCTGCGGCCCTTTTTGCCACGCGAAACCGCCGGTTATGTACCCCAATTTCAGGCCGTTTGGTTCCTGTATGCCTACAAGGATTATTATGGTATTAAGTCCCGCAAAATTCAATACGATTATATCCTGACCGATACCATACGCGTGCGTCAGTCCGTTTCCTTCGACCAATTGCACCGTTTGTTCGGTATTCCTGTGGCGGAATTGGAATTCCTCAATCCGGCCTACCGGCTCAACATCGTTCCTTATGTGCCCGAAAAAAGTTATATCCTGCGTTTGCCCTACGCCATTGCTCAACGCTTCAAGGCCTACGAACCGCAAATCTATGCCGCCGTGCAGGCCGACTGGGATAAAAAGGAAAAACCTTTGCCCAAATTCTACAAATTACCCACCTACATTGTTTACCGCGTTCGGCCTGGTGATTATTTGGGCAGGATAGCCCGGAAATACCACACATCGGTTCGCAAAATCATGCGTTGGAACCATTTACGAAGCACCAGGTTGCGCATAGGCCAAAAATTACGCATCTACACCCGCCAACCGGTATATGCTTCACAAACTAAATCCCCTAAAAAACAACTAAAACCCGCCCATGGCGGGACCATTATCTACCATACGGTGCGTGAAGGTGATTCATTATGGCAGATTTCGCGCAAATATCGCGTTTCGGTACAAGATTTGCAGCGTTGGAACGGAATCAAGGGGACCAAACTCAAACCCGGTACCCGACTTAAAATCTACAAGTCATGAGAACACTAAGCATGTTAATGATAATATTGACCCTAAGCGTGGCCGCTTGTAAACCTTCACCACCGGTTCGCCGTCAGTCTTATGGACATATAAATTCCATTTTATTGGTTATGGATAACAAGGCGTGGAAAAACGCGCCGGGCGATACCATCCGTAAATATTTTGCCCGCGATTACGAAGTGCTCCCCCAACGCGAACCTTTGTTTAGCATTAGCCAAGTCGATCCTAAGGTTTTCGACAAAAATTTCTTTATCCAACGCAATATTTTAATTATCAAAACCGGCGATTCTTCGGGTGTGAAATTTATTCGCGACCGTTATGCCAAACCCCAACTGATGGTTGTGGTTCAAGGAAAAGATTACAACGACATTTATCGATTGCTTCGCCAAAATGCCGACCACATTATCGATGCTTTCCGCCAAAATGAAAAGGCCCTGATTGCCTCGCGCAAATTCAAAAATTTTGTGGGCGATACGCTCATCCGCAAAGAGCTACATATTGCTATCAATATTCCCGATTATTTTAAGCTGATTGTTCACAAAAACGGATTTTTCTGGTACCGTCACGATCTCAAATTCGGTTCCAAAAATATTTTGCTCTACAAAATTCCGCTAAAAAATCCCGACAGTTTGGCTGCGGCGGTTCCGCAAATGCGTGACAGCATCGGCAAATTGTATATTCCCGGGCCTTTGGCCGGTTCCTATGTGCGCACCGAACGCACTTTTTCGCCCGTCCAACACAAAGTAAAAATCAATGGCATCGAAGCCATCGAAAGTCGCGGATTATGGGAAATGGAAAACGATTATATGGCCGGGCCTTATGTGAATTATATCCTCCCACTACCCAAATACAATATAGCTGTGGTTTTGGAAGGTTTCGTTTATCTACCCATGGAAAACAAACGCAACCTGATGACCGAATTGGAAGCCATCCTGGAAACCGCCCGCCCGGTGGACTGAACGAATTCAGGAAACTTCTTGGTCCTTGGCGTTGGATTTGGGTTTTTCTTCGTCCTTAACCGCATTTTTGAATTCCTTGATACCACCGCCCAGGCCGCGCATCAGTTCGGGAATTTTTTTGCCCCCGAAAAGTAACAGAACCACAATAACAATCAATATGATTTCGGTGCTTCCGAACCAACCCAAAGGAACAATACCTAGCATATTCATAACGCTGATTTTACCACAAAGTTAGCAAATTATTCCGGCTTTGGGTCAAAGTTCCGCTTTTTCGCCTTTGACCGTCCGGTCGATTTTGCGTAGCAGTCCCAAAAGCACTTTACCCGGCCCCAGTTCGTAAAATTCCGAGGCACCGTCGGCTATCATTTGCCGAATGCTTTGGGTCCAGCGAACGGGTGCCGTTAGTTGGGCTATCAGGTTTTCGCGGATGCGGCCGGGGTCGGTTTCGGGCATGGCCGTTACATTCTGATACACGGGCGCCTTGGGTGCGTTGAATTTAGTGTTTTTGATAGCGCTGGCCAGTTCCACCCGTGCCGGCTCCATCAAAGGCGAATGGAAGGCCCCGCCCACATTGAGCATCACCACGCGGCGGGCGCCGGCTTCGGTCAATCGCCCGGCCGCTTTTTCCACTGCTTCCACTTCGCCCGAAATGACCAACTGTCCGGGTGAATTGTAATTGGCCGGCACCACAATGCCGGGCGTGTCGGCACAAATCCGTTCCACGGTTTCGTCGTCCAGGCCCAGCACGGCGGCCATGGTGCTGCGGGCGAGTTCGGTGGCTTTTTGCATGGCTTGCGCCCGCCGGGCCACCAATTGCAAACCGTCTTCGAACGACAAAGCACCCGTAGCTGTCAAGGCCGAAAACTCGCCCAACGAATGCCCCGCCGCCATATCCGGCCGAAAATCATCGCCCATCAATTCGGCCGTAATTACCGAATGCAGGAAAATGGCCGGTTGGGTTACGCGGGTTTGACGCAAATCCTCATCGGTGCCGTCAAACATCAGGTCGGTGATGCGAAAACCCAGTATTTCGTTGGCTTGTTCGAAACGCTTTCGCGCAGCTTCATATTTTTCGTATAAATCTTTTCCCATGCCGGGAAATTGCGAGCCCTGACCGGGAAACAAATAGGCCTTTTTCATGTGCGTGTTTTTGCAAAGATATTGATTTTCGGGCTGTGTTGCCTTGAAAAACGAATCCAAATACCGGTGTTTGCTATGGCTAAAAAATTGCGTATATTTGCAAGCGCTTTTTGACAGGCCGACCCGGTAGCTCAGTAGGTAGAGCATCTCCCTTTTAAGGAGAGGGTCCTGAGTTCGAGCCTCAGCCGGGTCACATATTTCGCATCACGGGTTTCCTGACCCGGTAGCTCAGTAGGTAGAGCATCTCCCTTTTAAGGAGAGGGTCCTGAGTTCGAGCCTCAGCCGGGTCACTTGCCCATGCGCACGTGGCGGAATTGGTAGACGCGCTAGGTTGAGGGCCTAGTGGCCATTACAGGCCGTGCAGGTTCAACTCCTGTCGTGCGCACCATTGGCGGTCCGCTTCCCAACGGAAGCGGATTTTTTTGTTTGTGGTAATTTCCGTGTTTTTCCTCTTGGCGCTCCTCCAAAAACAAATAAACCGCCAAACAGATAAACTTTGTTCAAAGAATTTTACCTAATTTTACTTTTCTCAACGAACAAAACACAGGATTATGAAACAAATAGGCGCATCGGAATTGGTTTTGAACCCCGACGGAAGTGTGTATCATCTGAATTTGCATCCCGAAAACATTGCTACCGACATTATTACCGTGGGCGACCCCAAACGTGTGGATCGCATAGCCAAACATTTCGACCACATTGAATTCGAAACCCAAAAACGCGAATTTCATACCATCACCGGAACCTATAAGGGCAAGCGTATCACGGCCATCAGCACGGGTATCGGACCCGACAATATCGATATTGTGCTCAACGAATTGGATGCCTTGGTCAATATTGACCTGAAAAACCGGCGGGTCAAAGAGCAACTTACATCGCTAAATATTGTGCGTGTGGGCACTTCGGGTTCGTTGCATGCCGAAATTCCGGTGGACAGTTTTGTGATGGGCCGCTACGGATTGGGATTGGACGGCATGTTGCATTTCTACGACGCCCGGCATGTGCGCGACACCGCTATGGAAGATGCCTTTATGGCTCACACGCATTGGAATCCCGAAGCAGCCAAGCCCTATTTTGTGGCCAACAGTCCCGCATTGACCGAACGGCTTCGCGGCGAACGTGTGTTTGAAGGCATTACGGCTACGGCCGTGGGATTCTACGGCCCGCAAGGAAGGGTGTTGCGCCTTCCGCTGGCCGATCCCGGAATGAACGAAAAATTGGAAAGTTTTGTTTATAACGGACTCAAAATTACCAATTTTGAAATGGAGACGGCTGCCATATACGGCTTGGCCAAATTGCTGGGGCATCATGCTTGCTCCATGAATGCCATCATTGCCAACCGTGCCAGTTTAACCTTTACCAAAGACCCGTATAAAGTTATCGACGAACTGATTGTTTATGTGCTGGACCGGCTGACGCAATAGGGTGCGCGCAAAATAAGCCGCCTTCAATTTTTACAATAGGAGAACGGAGTCATTACGATGGGGCGAGGATAATGTATAATGCCGTCGGTGGCAGGAGGCACCGACGGAGCCAATCGGCGTTCAATAGTTCGACGTTCATTATTCAAGCGCGATTTATCGCGCGCCAATAAGCGCCAGGGATGGGAGCGGTATGAGCCGAAGGGGCGCGGCATGGTTTGCTGCCGGCGAGGTGGCTCCGAAGTATTGAGGAGACACCGCAGCCGGCCCTTAGCAAACCGCCGCGGCCCGAGGCGAATTTAAGCGGACAGCCCGGTGGCTGCCACGTGAACGCCGGCGGGTGCGAAAGCGCTCCGTCGTCTTGAAGCAACCGCCGAGGCGTGAACGTGAGCAGCCAGGCGCCCTAAAAAAGAAAAACGCCCCGGAAAATCGAGGCGTTTTAGGGAGGTTCTACGAATTGCTTTTAGGCCTTTTGTTCGTGGCCCACCAATTGGTCCAAAGCACGGGTAAACACTTCGAGCGGTGCTACTCCTACTTGACGTCCGATGGGTTCGCCGTTTTGGAAAACCAGCACAGTGGGGATGTTGCGCACGCCGTATTTGGCGGCATATTGTTGTTCGTGATCCACATCCACTTTGGCCACTTTGATTTTGTCGCCATAACGTTCTTCCAATTGCTCCATAATGGGTGCAATCATACGGCAAGGTCCGCACCAAACGGCCCAAAAATCAACCACAACGGGCACTTTGGATTGAAGCACTTCCTTTTCGAACGTGGCATCGGTAACTACTACGGGCATAATTGTAGGGTTTTTAGAAATTCGCGTGCAAAGTTAGGGAAAAAATTTCATCCTGCATGGTGAAGGGGTCAAATTAGCTCGAAATCCACATCGCCTCTATTATTCAATTCTTCGATCAATTTATTGGTAATATCCACACGCAGGCCGGAATCCAGTTTAAGTGAAAACCCGTCGGTGTGGGAGCGAATTTTAATTTGCACTTTCTTTTTTCCCTTATGACGGGTTAGCAAAACGGATAATTGGTCAACCAATTCGGAGGTCAGCCCCAATTCGTCGAATTCGAAAACCAGGGCTTTGAAGGATTTTTCCAGCAACTCGTAAAGCGGCATCACGCTTTCGAGCTGCAATTGGTAGGATTGTCTTCGGGGATTGAATGAAATTTTGGCGGTGATGGCCAACATTTTTTTGGGTTCCAAGTAGGGCCGTGTTTCCAAAAAGGTTTTCCCGAAAACGCCCAGTTCGTATGAACCGTCGAAATCTTCCAAGGTAACAAATCCGAATTCCCTTCCTTCTTTGGTTGTCAATTCGCGTTTATCTTTTACAATTCCGAACATTTTGATGTGCCGGTTCAGGTAGGTTTTGGCCTTGGCCAAAGTCATGATGTTCTCGTTATCCTTTTCCTTGTGGCGGATGACCAATTCGTCATCTTCGTAATCAATGTCCACATCGTCGTCGGTTTCATCGGAATTGTTTTCTTCCTCGGCGGAATTGTCCAAGGGCACATCGCGGTTTTCGTTGAGGGCCCGCAATATGGCATTGACGGTTTTGCTGTCTTCGCCTTTGTAAAATTTCAGGGTGTTTAAAAACTGGTCGAGCGGATGGCCCGAAATGTAGAACCCCACCAGGTCGCGTTCACGATCCAGCAGGTCCAGGTTCGACCATCCGGGGTCGCAGTCGGGCACCTTGGGTTTTTGGAGTTCCACGCCACCCACATCGTCGAACAAGGTGGCGCCACCTTGGGCGTTTTGCCGGTATTTTTGGCCGTAGTGGAGTAATTTTTTAATAAAGTTCTGCTCCTTCTTGTCCTGACAAAAGTATATGGCCCTGTCGATACCGAAGCCATCCAACCCGCCCGCCAATACCAGTGCTTCCATCACCCTTGCGTTTACGGCGCGGGAATCCAGTCGTTCCACAAAGTCATAAATGTTTTGGTAGGGCCCGTTTTTTTCGCGTTCGGCGATGATGGATTCGGCGGCCTTGACACCCACACCCTTGATGGCCGATAATCCGAAGCGGATGTTTCCTTCGGCATTGACTGTGAACTGCAAGCCCGATTCATTGACATCGGGGGGCAGCACGCGGATATTCCACTGGCGGGCATCTTGGATAAACTTGGTTACTTGGTTGATGCTACCCAAGTTGTTCGATAGCGATGCGGCAAAAAATTCGGCCGGATAATTGGCTTTCAGATAGGCCGTATGGTAGGCAAGCACGGCATAGCTAACGGCATGCGACCGGTTGAAAGCATAGGATGCAAAGGCCTCCCAATCTTTCCAAATTTTTTCCAACACTTTGACCGGAAAACCTTTGGCCTTAGCGTTTTCGATGAATTTGGGATACATCTTGTCCAATTCGGCCTTTTTCTTTTTGCCCATGGCCTTGCGCAGGTCGTCGGCTTCGGCGCCGGTAAAATCGGCCAATTTTTGGGAGAGTAGCATCACTTGCTCCTGATAGATGGTGATGCCGTAGGTGGATTTGAGGTATTCTTCCATTTCGGGTAAATCGTAGCTAACCTCTTCAAGTCCGTGCTTACGCCGGATGTAGGACGGAATTTTTTCCATAGGTCCCGGACGGTAGAGTGCCACCATGGCCACAATGTCTTCGAAATTGGTGGGTTTAAGGGCTTTGAGGTTTTTGCGCATACCCGGCGATTCCAACTGAAAAACACCGATGGTTTGTCCGTCTTGCAGCAGTTTGTAGGTTTTCGGGTCGTCGAAACCCAGTGTGTCCAAATCTATGGTAACGCCATGGCGTTGTTTGATCAGTTCCAAGGTGTCTTTGACAATGGTCAATGTGCGTATAGCCAGAAAGTCCATTTTGAGCAATCCGGCACTTTCGACCACCTTGGCATCGAATTGAGTAACCAAAAGATCGGTTTTGTTGAGCTTGGTAACCGGAATCAGGTTTACGATGGGCTCGGGCGCAATGATATAACCACAGGCATGCAAACTACGGTTACGAATGGCACCTTCCACCGTGGAAGCTATTTCCACCCCTTGACGCAGTTTTTCGTTGTTTTCGATGATTTCCTTGAATTTTTTGGCGTTTTCCAAGGTTTCGCCGCGCAAACCGCGGGCTCGCAATTCCTCGATGGGTGTGTGCAACAGGTCTTTCAGGGAAATGTCGGCCAATTTGGACAGCCGGTTGGCATCGCTCAAAGGCAAATCCAACACGCGAAACGTGTCGCGAATGGCGCTTTTGTCCTTGATGTAACCGTAGGTGATGATATGAGCTACATTATCACGGCCGTATTTATCCACGGCATATTGAACGATTTTGTTCCTGCCCACATCGTCAAAATCCATGTCGATATCGGGCATGGTTCGGCGTTGCGGATTGAGGAAGCGTTCGAAAAGCAAATCATATTTAATCGGATCCACGTTGGTAATGCCCAAGGTATAGGACACGGCGGAACCGGCGGCCGAACCCCGCCCGGCCCCCACTACGATGCCCATTTCGCGGGCCTTGTTGATCACATCCCAAACGATGAGGAAATAACCCGTAAAGCCCATATCTTCGATAACGCTCAATTCGTATTCCAACCGCTGGCGGGTGCGTTCGTCCAATTCTTCGCCCCACCGCCGCCGTGCACCTTCCCAAACCAAGTGACGCAAATATTTTTTCTGGGCTTCATTGCTAAGGGTGTCGCCTTCCACGGCAAATTCCTCGGGCACCTCAAACACGGGCATTACAATGGGGTGGGCCAGGGAGTAGGGTTCCACCTTATCCAAAATTTCCCGGATGTTGTCGATGGCATCGGGAAAATCGCGTCCCAAAAGCTCATGCATTTGCGCGGGTGTTTTCAGGTAAAATTCCTTGTTGGGCAAAGCATAGCGATGATCCCTCCCCCGCCCCACGGGTTGATGCAATTTTTTTCCGTCGCGGATACAAAGGAGCACTTCCTGAACCGTTGCATCTTCGGGTTTCAGGTAGTAAACTTCGTTGCCGGCCACCAATTTGACATTATATTGATCAGCCAGCCGGCGTAAACTCTTATTTAAGGCCTCTTCGGTGTCCAGATTGTGTCGGAGGACTTCCAGGTAAAAATCTTCGCCGAAAATATCCAACCATTCTTGCAATTTTTCTTCGGCTTGCGCTTGGCCCACATTCAGAATAAAATGGGCGATTTCTCCGCTTACTCCGCCCGAAATAGCGATCAGCCCTTCGCGGTATTGCCGGAGCAAATCCTTGTCCACCCGTGGATTGTAGTAGTAGCCGTCGGTATTGGCAATGGACCCCAATTTGACCAAATTATGATAGCCGGTTTTGTTTTTGGCCAACAATATTACCGGGTATCCTTTATCGTCAGGGTTACGTTCGCGGTGATTGTTGCACACCAGGAGTTCCACTCCGATAACCGGCTTGATTTTGTTGCCGGATTCATCCAGGGCTTTGTTGTATTTGTCCACGGCTTTCCAAAACTCAAATGCGCCCATCATGTTGCCTTTGTCGGTCATGGCTACTGCCGGCATGCCGGCTTGGGCCACCGCATTGACCAGTTCATTGAATTTAACCGTGGATTCAAGCAAGGAATATTGGCTATACACATGAAGGTGTGCAAAATTATCCCAATGGCCCGTGGTTGTTTCCTTTTGTCCGGCGGTATGGGATTTTTCGTCTTCCAGTTGTTGCGAAGCTTGTTTCAAACTGCGATGCGTGAGTCCGAAGGGTGGAAACACATCGGGATAGCGTTCGGCGAAAGCTTTCAGGAATTCGTCATCGCGTCCGAATGTATCGGGATTGATAACCCCTTGGCGGACAAGTTCAAAAAACGCCCTGGCCGTGGCTTCCACGTCGGCGGCGGCATTGTGGGCTTCGGCAAAATCCTCGCCGAACAAAAAAGCATACAATTCACCCAGTTTGGGCAGTTTGAACCCGGCTTTGCGCCGTATGCCCACCAGTTCGGCCGTGTGTTCGGTCATGGTATCCAAAACGGGAAGCGCATCCAATCGATGATATGCCTTCTCGTGGCCGGCCCGTTGCATTTCGGCGCCCACCACGCCCAGGTCGAAACCCAGGTTATGACCCACAAGATAAGACGTCTTTTCCAGAGCTTCCTCAAAACGTGTCAAGGCCTCCTCCAATGGAACACCTTCGGCACGGGCCAGTTCCGTACTGATGCCGTGTACCTGTTGGGCATTGAAAGGAATATCGAATCCGTCGGGACGGATAATCAAATCGCCCCTGTCGATGATTTGGCCCCATTCGTCGTGCAACTGCCAGGCCAATTGTACCATCCGCGGCCAATGTTCGGGATGGGATTCGGGCAAATCTTTGCGGGTAAGTCCGGTGGTCTCGGTGTCGAAAACAAGAAACATAAACAAGTGATTTAAAAAGGGTTAATAAAAAACCGGCTGACCAAAATGGCATTGTAAAGGTAATCAAAAGCCGGCAACTTTGAAATCGATTTATGAAAAAACGGCCTCGGGCCGTGAAAAATCCGCCTTTTGCTTCCGTAAATTTTAAAGGACATATTTTTTCAACATTTGATAAAAAAACATATTTGCAGGATAACGGACAAAACGCTTCTTTCGTTTAACCATCCGCCCCTTTGTTGCCATGGAGGTTTTGGGCGCCTGTTTATTCCGGTATGTTTGTTCCCTAAACCGGCGATTATCGTCATTGATTAAATCATCATTATGAAAAAATTTTTCCTCCTTTTTATCTTTTCGGCAGCCCTTGATTTGTACGCCCAACAAACCTATGTGCCGGACGACCATTTTGAAAACTATTTGGAAACCCATACGGCCGCAGGAAGTCCCGTAAGCATCGGCGATGCCAACAGCATGGGCGACGGTGTAATGAACGACACGGTTCCGACAAATAAAATCAATGTAGTTACTTATTTAAACATCAGTAGTCTAAACATAAGCGACCTTACCGGCATCGAGGATTTTTCCGCCTTGCAAAATTTGAACTGTTCGCACAACCAAATCACCACCTTGAATCTCGATCAAAATACTTCATTGACCGATTTGAATTGCCGGTATAATCATTTGAATGGTTTGGATATGAGCCCAAATACCGCTTTGGTTAATCTGAACTGCAATCATAACCAACTCACCACCCTGAATGTGAGCCAAAATACCGATTTGGTTTATTTATTATGTAATTTCAATCAACTAACCACTTTGGATGTGAGCCAAAATACACGTTTGGAACTATTATTCTGCGATTTCAATCAAATTGACAATTTGGATATAAGTCATAATCCGAGTTTATACAATCTCGCAT
This sequence comes from Flavobacteriales bacterium, assembly GCA_027023475.1. Taxonomy (GTDB): domain Bacteria; phylum Bacteroidota; class Bacteroidia; order Flavobacteriales; family Flavobacteriaceae; genus JAADED01. The sequence goes on along the minus strand of JALVVJ010000099.1, from coordinate 11,351 downwards.
GCAACAACAACCAAATTACCTCACTAAATACCGATGATGATTCTTCCTTGATGTATCTGCATTGCGAAAACAATCATTTGAGCAGCTTGAACGTGGAACACAACGAAAATTTGGTAAAACTCTATTGTTTTTCGAATCAAATAACCACCTTAAATCTCGGTTACAATACTTCGCTAAACTATCTGAAATGTAACAACAATCAATTGGACAGCTTGAATTTACAAAACGGCAACAATGTGAATATGATATATTTTAACGCCACTAACAATCCCAACCTCGCATGTGTTTATGTAAACGAGCCCGGTTATATGAACAGCCACTGGCCCAATGCTATTGACAATACGGCGCATTATGTGCTAAACTATACACAGTGTGATGCTTATGTGGACGTGGAAACCCTTATGGAAGATTATTTCCAAGTTTATCCCAACCCCGTACAAGACATATTGCAAATTCACAGCATCCAAAAAGGATCGTTACAAATCAGCGACGCCTCCGGCAAAATCATTTTACGCCAAGAATTACAGCCCGGCGACAACCGTATCCCCGTAAACCGGCTGCCCGACGGACTTTATTTGCTGCAACTAAGCACCGTAAATCAAAACTTTACCACACAACTCATCAAAAACTAATTCAATGAAAAAAATCATCCTCGGTTTATTCATCGTGGCCGGCCTGTTTGCCGCCTGCGACAACGACAACACCCCCGCCCCCAATGAAGACACTTGCGACTATGACGGTTTGACCTATACCACCGACCAAAATGCCACCACCCAAACCCTGGTACCCGACAGCCAACTTTCCGTACAATTGTTCACCGGCAACAACGGCCCCGACGGTCAGCCGGGTATCGAAATTGTCGAAAATCAAAATTTTAGCTTCTTCTTTACCACCACGGTGATTCACGAAGGACAAAGCGGACCCGGACGCATCGTCCTCAATGGTACCGATACCTATCAGGTTACCGTCACTTGCCAACGCGCCGGAACGCAAGCAGGACAAGAATTCCGGTTGGACGTAACCGGCAACGGCATCGAAGCCGAATTTTGTGTCCAAATCGACCAAGTATTATAAATCAACCCCCAAAAACCATTTATTATGTTTAAACATTTGAAATTTTTTATTCCCGTTGCCATAGCGTTCCTGACTATGGGTAGTATGTGTCAACCGGAGCCGGAGCCCGAACCCGAAAACGAATATAGCTGCGACGCCTCCGGCCTCTATTACCGGGTGGATAACGGACAAGAAGTATTTTTGCCCCAAGGCACCGGTGCCGCACTTATGGTGTACTACGAACACCGTAGTCAAAGCCCCGGAAATTTCCTGATGGTGCATCAATTGGGCAACGGATATATTTTCCAATCCTCGGCCACGGATGTGAATCAAACTTCCGCACAGGTTTCCATGCCCGACATCACCGAAGGTTCCAAACTGGACATTGTTTCCCTTTGGAATAATCAATCGCCGGTATCGCTCCAATTCGTATGCAAGCGTCTGGACGACCAACAAGGCGGACGGGTTTACTATGAATTTTCGGGAACATTCGACGATGATCAAAGTGTCCAACATACCATCGAAGGGCACTTATGTGTCAAAATCGATGAAATACGCTAACCGAAAAAACTTATCGATATGAAAAAAATAAAATTCATCTTTCCGTCCGGGTTAATGCTTAGCTTGGCCCTTGTTTCCCTCTTCGGAACGGGGTGCTGGCCGCGCAAAGACCCGCCCGACCCCGAACCCGACGCCTGCGAATATGCCGTCCACTACAAGCTAAACGGCCAATGGGTACAAAAAACCGAAGCCCAAGTAACGGCCGAAATTTGGCCTGCATCTTCCAACAACATCGGACGGAAAGTCTATGACATCTGGTCGGACCAAAACCCCGATTTCTACTTCCACAGCTCGGCATCGGGTCAGGGCGAAACCTCAGGCCTGGTTGCCGATTGGCTACAAACCTCCGGTTCGCACCTGATTATCGACGGGCAGGTCATCACCGGTCAGTTCACTTTCCAAGTTGTGCAAGAAGCATCCGGCCAAGGGGATTTGGTTAAAATATCGTTTAGCGGAACCACCGCAGGCGGCGACCAAATCCAAGACGGTCTCATTTGTACCTATATCGACCAAATCCATTAAATTCGGCTACCTTTGTAACCAAAATCACACAAATGAAATCCATACTCCTTGTTGCGCTGCTGATCTTTGCAACAGGGAGTTTTTTATCCGCACAAATCTACCGGCACCTGACCACCGACGACGGGCTACCCAGCGACCATGTTTATCGTACGGCCCAGGATTATCGCGGGTTCATTTGGATTCTCACCGACAAAGGATTGGTCAAATACGACGGTCGCCACATTAAGGTGTTCTCCACCCGCAACGGTCTTCCGGTCAACGATATTTGGGACATTCGATTTACGCCCGACGGTCGCACTTGGTATTTTTCAAAATCACATGCTTTGGGATTCATTCGCAACGATAGCGTGTTTGCCTTTCCGGCCTCCGACACACTAAAAGTACTATACCCCGGCAGCATCAATGTGGCCGGAAGCCGTATCGCTTTCCATTCCGGAAAACTTATTTTCGTTTTCCAAAAAAACAAATGGAAGATTTATCCCAAAAAAAATCACCGGATTTTTTCCTTGAACAGCCGTTCGCTTTTTGTTTTTCATCCGCGTTGGAAACAACTGGAAATCAATGACGACAGTTTAATGGTATTGGACAAAAATAAACAAGTTGCCAAATCATGGTACCGGCCCGGATGGTGGTCGGTGGTACGACATCGCGGACAAATCAACGATAGTATTTATTGTTGGCTCACCAACAGGTATGCCGTTTTCCTGAATCTCAACCGGTTGTCCCTGCATAAAATCCCTTTCCCCCGTTCCGTGAAATTTCCCCGTTTTACTTCTTCGAATGGACGGATTTTTATTAACGGAAAAAAATATTTGGCGCTGTGGGACGGAAAAAACCGTTTGCAGGAAATCCAACTTCATCCCCCTTTTGATTTTCACACCGCCATGATAGACCGCAGCGGCAACATTTGGTTTTCGGTTTTCAACGACGGCGTATATATGCTGCCGGCCAATATGCGTTTTGTCCGCCACCGGCTGACGGGGCATAAAACAGGAAAACTCACCCGCATTTCCGACGGGCTCTACCTTAATGTTTTCAATAGCGGATTTTATCGCTACGATAGTGTTTCCAAAAACTTCGAACCCTTTATCCGGGTAAAGGATTTTATTTTTAATGTGGTGGAAATACCACAACTGAAACGCACTTTTTTCATTGCCGACCGCAGGCTTTTTATTCGTAAGGGAAAACAAATTATTTCCAAAGACAACGGTTTTCGCAATTTCCGCAAAGCCGTTGACCTGCAATGGTGGCGCGGCGGGCTCTACACGTTCAAGGCCCATGCCTTTGCCCGCATACGGCCCGCCGATATGAAATCCTTGAAGGAATATCCCTTTATCGGCATACGCGACTTGTTTGTTTTTCGCGACACTTTCTTGCTGGCTACTTCGGGTGGGGTATATCGTTTCGATGGCAAAAGTTTGCAATCCTATTTGCCCGGTTTCAGTCACCCGGTGCTTACTTTGCTGGAATTCCGGGGGTATTTACTTATTTGTACCGACGGCTTCGGATGCTACATGGTGCGCAACCGGCGACCCGTCTTGTTGGAACACACCGATTACTTGTCGGTTCAGTCGGGTTTTGTGCGTGGCGACGAACTTTTTTTGGCCACAAGCAAGGGCGTTTTTCGCTTCCTCACCAGAGATTCCGTTCCGCGGCTCCGGGCCGTTTATACCCGGTTTCACGGCTTGGCTTCCACGCCTGTGCGCGATGTATATGTTACCGGCAACGACCTTATTGCCACCGGAAACAAAGGCGTAAGCATCATCCCGCTCGACAAGCTGTCGCCGCCTTCGCAATTGGTGGACTTGTATTGGGAAAACGTCCGGGCCGGAGGAAAACCACTACGCAATGGCACATCGATTTCCTACCGTAAAGGACTTCAACTGACCGCCCGCGTGGGTATGATTGACTTTTCGGGCGAAAAAACACCCAAATTTGCCTATCGCCTGCTCCCACTCCAAAACCAATGGATGGAAACCGGCAGCGATCGGCTGACCTTCTCCCAGTTGCCTCCCGGTGATTACCGCCTGCAAATCCACAAGGAAAACAAACAAACCGAATTCCGTTTTTCAATCTTGCCCCTATGGTGGCAACGCACAGGAACACGCATCGCCGGATTACTCCTTTTCAGCGTGTTGGTGGGATGGAGTGTTTGGAGTTTAGCACGGCGCTACCAACGCAACCAAACCCGGCGGTTGTTGCGCGAAAAACAACTGACCGAATTACAGCTACGCGCTTTGCGCAGCCAAATGAACCCTCATTTTGTTTTCAATGCCTTGGCTGCCATCCAGAATTTTATAGGACAAAACGATATTAAAAATTCCAACCGCTACTTGGTCAAATTTTCCAAACTCATACGTCGATTTTTCGAAATTTCCGAATTGGATGACATCGGTTTGGACGAGGAAATTCAGCTGTTGCGCAATTATCTCGACATCGAACGCCTGCGTTTCGGCCGGCGCTTTTCCTATTGTGTGGACATCGAGGAAGGCCTGGACCCTTCCCGCCTGCGCATACCCACCATGCTTCTGCAACCGGTGGTGGAAAATGCCCTTGTTCACGGCCTCTTCAACAAGGAAGGCCCCGGCCGTTTATGTTTACGTTTCCGCAAGGCGGAAAATCGCAGCATCATGGTCGAAATCGAAGACGATGGCATTGGCATTCGCCAAAACCGCAAACAGAAAAACAAACGTTACCGTTCGTCGCATATCCTGAAAAACCGTATCTATTTCCTGAACCAATCCGGCAAATGGAACATCCGGTTTACCACCCGCGAAGCTTTCCCCGGAAATCCCTTTCCCGGCACCCTTGCACGTTTTCAAATCACAAAGCTATGAAACCAATGAATCTTACCGCCGTGTTGGTGGACGACGAACAATCCACCCTCCAAACCTTGGAACGTCAATTGAATGAACTTTTTCCCCACATGGAAATTCGCCAATCATTCCACCGGCCCGAAGACGCCCTTCGCTTCTTGCGTGAATCCGCCAATCAACCCGACATTGTTTTTCTCGATGTCCAAATGCCCCGCATGGACGGATTGGAACTCCTGGCACAACTGGGCGAAATCCGGTTTCAACTCATCTTTGTAACCGCCCATCCCCAATACGCCCTCGACGCCATCAAGCACTCGGCGGTGGACTACATCCTCAAACCCATCGACCCGGACGATTTGCAGGCGGCCGTCCAAAAAGCCGTCGAACGCATACGTCAAAACCGCGAACAGGAACAAACCCGCGAACTCATTGCCCTGCTGGGCGAAAACATTCGCGCCGCAGGAAAAATCATCGTGCCCACCGCCACAGGGCTTTCCTTTATTCCGGTGGACGAAGTGCTGCACATCGAGGGCACCGAAGGTTATACCAAATTCCACCTGACCGACGGCTCGGAACTGCTCAGTTCCTACAACATCGGCAAGTTTGAGAAAAAACTCGACCAACGCGTGTTTTTCAAATGCCACAAATCGCACATTATCAACATCCACAAGGTGCGTAGCTACGAAAACGAGGGCTACATTGTGCTGGAAAACAACTATCGTGTGCCCATTTCCCGGGCCAACCGGAAATTTTTTCTGGACTTGTTCCAATAAAAAAACCGCCCCTTTTCGGAGGCGGTGCTTAGTGGAGCCGGAGGGACTCGAACCCTCGTCCGGTCAGGCATTCGGCAGGTTTTCTACATGCTTAGTCTGCGTTTGGTTTTCGTCCGGAAGCTGCCCGCAGACAGGCCACTTCCGGCTTAGCTCCTACGGGTTTCGGAACGGCTTAGGAGCATCGCCGATCCTAGGTTTACTTTTACGGAGCCCCTGTGCCGGATGCCGTAAACCAAGGCCTCCGAGGGACTTCTCGCCTTCCCGCCTTGCGGGAACGTTGGCCGTAATCCCTACTGTGCTTCGGGATCAGGCAGCGAGTGCAAAGTTAGCTTCGCCGTTTATTGTTTCCGGGACTTGATTAACGAGGCAATCCCAACCTCGGCATGCTAACCTGTCAAAGAACCTGCCGTCGAAACCGTTCGGCCCCGTGTTTTCGTTTGCAAAGATAGTGCCAAAAGCGGGTTTTGTCAAGTGTTTTTAGGGCGCCCGGCTTCCCCGCTTTCATTCATGCTGCCTTGCTTCGCTTCGCTTGCCTTGCGGCGCATTCATAAGGCGGGGCTCGCTTTGCTCGCCTGCGTTCGGGGCGCCGCCGGCGGGCGAAGCCCGCTACGGCTTGCCTTTGGCAATCCGTCAGCGCCTACGGCGCTGCGGCGGCGCCACGGCAATCGCTTCGGCCGGCGGAGCGTCCTCCCGCTTGCCGTTCCTCACGCGGAAGCCGCCGCGTGCTCCGCTCTTATCTTGCCCTCCATCCGGCGGTTTTTGTAAGGCCGGCGCCGTGGTCTTCTTGTCGGAGCGGCGAAGCCCCCGCCGCCGGCACAAAAACTTTCGCCGGCTGCCGCGCAAGGATACCGCTGCGCCCGCTGGTGCGGCAAAGGCCGGCTCCGCCGGCCTTCAATGTTTGCAATAGCGAACAAGCATAAACCCGGATGTTTCAACCGAAGCCGGCTGCCCCATTGTAGCCGCGCGATTTATCGCGCGGAAAAAGCGATTTATCGCGCGGAAAAAAGCGCCAGGGATGGGAGCGGTTATGCGAGGGCGGCGCGCCGAAGGCCTGCCGTGGCGACGGGGCGACCAGCGGGGAGCCACGTTCGCCACGCTTGCAGGGCAAGAGCGGGCCGCCAGCGCATTTGAGCGGACAGCCCGGCGGGCGCCACGTGAGCACGCCGCAGCATGAGCGAACGCGAAAGGATGCGGCTTAGCGTTGCATCAAGCATCAAATGATCACACCAAGTTTTGTTTAACTTCAACTTTTCCCACATTTCATGCTTGATGCACCGCTGTGCGAACGTGAGCGGCCGGGCGCCCCGGTAAATCCCACCTGACAAACTGACACCTCGCCGCCGTTGGCATAATTTGTGCGTAATGGCAAGCGAAACCAAAAATCTATCATTATGGCAAAAGAGATCAAATTCGATTTCGAAGCACGCGAAGGGCTCAAACGCGGCGTGGACGCATTGGCCAACGCCGTTAAAGTTACTTTGGGCCCCAAAGGACGTAACGTAATCATCGACAAATCCTTCGGCGGCCCGCAAATCACCAAGGACGGCGTTACCGTCGCCAAAGAAGTGGAACTGGAAGATGCCCACGAAAACATGGGCGCTCAACTGGTCAAACAAGTGGCTTCCAAAACCAATGACCTGGCCGGCGATGGAACCACCACAGCCACAGTATTGGCCCAAGCCATCGTGCGCGAAGGACTGAAAAACGTTACCGCCGGTGCCAACCCCATGGATATGAAACACGGCATCGACAAAGCCACCGCCAAAGTGGTCGAAGAATTGGAAAAACAAGCCATCGAAGTGGGCGACGACGTGAACAAAATCAAACAAGTGGCTACCATTTCGGCCAATAACGACGAAACCATAGGCGACCTTATCGCCGAGGCCTTTTCCAAAGTGGGCAAAGAAGGCGTTATCACCGTGGAAGAATCCAAAGGAACCGACACCTATGTGGATGTGGTCGAAGGTATGCAATTCGACCGCGGTTACCTCTCGCCCTACTTTATCACCGACCCCGAAAAAATGATCGCCCAACTCGACCGTCCCTACATCTTGATTACCGATAAAAAAATCAGCACGATGAAAGACCTTTTGCACGTGCTGGAACAAGTGGCGCAATCGGGACGCCCGCTCCTGATTATTGCCGAAGATGTGGACGGTGAAGCATTGGCCACCTTGGTGGTAAACAAACTGCGCGGCACACTCAAAGTGGCCGCCGTCAAAGCGCCCGGCTTCGGCGACCGTCGTAAAGCCATGCTCGAAGATATTGCCATTTTGACAGGCGGAACCGTGGTTACCGAAGAACGCGGCTTCAAACTGGAAAACACCACCATCGACATGCTCGGCCAAGCCGAACGTGTGAGTATCGACAAAGATAATACCACCATTGTGGGCGGCGCCGGCAAAGAAGAAGACATCAAAGCCCGCGTCAAACAAATCAAAGCCCAAATCGAACAAACCACCTCGGACTACGACCGCGAAAAACTCCAAGAACGTTTGGCTAAACTCGCAGGTGGCGTAGCCGTGCTCTATGTGGGCGCACCCAGCGAAGTGGAACTCAAAGAAAAGAAAGACCGCGTGGAAGACGCTCTCAACGCTACGCGTGCCGCCGTGGAAGAAGGTATCGTGGCCGGTGGCGGTGTGGCCCTACTACGCGCCCAAAAAGCACTGGAAAACATCAAAACCAAAAACGAAGATGAAAAAACCGGTGTGATGATCATTTACCAAGCCCTCGAAGAACCTTTGCGTCAAATCGTAAACAACGGTGGCGAAGAGGGCTCGGTGGTCGTGTCCAAAGTCAAAGAAGAAGACGGCGACTTCGGCTACGACGTGAAAAACGGTAAATACACCCACATGCTCAAAGCCGGTATCATCGACCCGAAAAAAGTTACGCGTATTGCCATCGAAAATGCCGCTTCGGTGGGCGGAATGATTCTCACCACCGAAAGTGCACTCATCGAAAAGAAAGAAGAAAATCCCGCACCTTCGGTGCCGGGTGGCGGCGGAATGCCTATGATGTAATTACGGTTCGTTCCAAAACATACAATCCCGCTTCGTTTGGAGCGGGATTTTTGTTTTGTCATTTTATCAAGGCAAATACCCTCGCTTATACCGGAACAAATCCGTTCGCAAACCACCGAAAAACCACCGGTTGTTTCCCGTAAAAGTCCCGGGAATAGCCGACGAAATACGGGCATTGTATTGGGAAATCCCCGTAAATAGTTGCAAACGGTAAGTGGGATTGAGCATATAGAAAAGCGTTATCTGTCCGGATTGCACCCGGTAAGCATTTCCCGCCGGCCATCCTACGCCCGTATTGGCAAAGCGATCTTCGTAGTCGCGGTAAATATCGCCACCATAGGTTTCCGGGTCGCCGGCATAGTCCAAACCTTTCACTCCGCCGGTCCAAAGGGCATTTGCCCCCCAACGTCCGCTATTCCAATGCAATTCCATAAGCCACTGCCTGAAATTGGCTCCCCAAGGATGCGCCAAGGGCCAGTTGTCGTGCCCGTAGTTGATGCGCACCCGGTGATGCGAATAGGTAAACGGCCGGACGGCATTATATTCGGCCCGGACAAACAAACGGTGATTTCCCCACCGTTGCATACTTTTCACACCCAACTGAAATCCGTATTTATTACCCCAATAACCCGGCTGCCCGAAAAATTTGGACACGGTCATTTCGTCCAGCACAAATTGGGCATAGAAATGGATTTTCCGGGGCAACTTGTAACGTGCCTGTAAGCCCAGCAGGGTGTTGGCGGTTTTGGTGCCGCTTTGAAATTCCAGGGTTTTGAAAAAAATCACCGGATTCAGGAAATTAGGGTCAAACCCCCGGCCCAACGACGGATCCCAAATCACATTTTCGAACAAGCCGATATTAAACCGCGGCACCACGGCCCAATCCAACAAGTGGGTGGCCATATATTTGTCGTGATAAACCCCCTGGGCCGGATTGGTCAGCCGCACATCTTGCAACACGGCCCACATCACCGTGTAGCGCAAATGCCAAAACCGGCTTTCGATTCTGAAATATCCGTAAGGCGGCATATCCTCGCCCAGCAATAGTGAATAACGGCCGTAACCCACAAACGGCGTCCCGTGCCCCAAACGGAACAGGAAAAACCGGGACGGCTTGTAGGTAACGTGACCACGCACCGACGGAAAATCCAACACACCGCCCTTGTCTTGCTTGGCAATACCCATACCCGGAACCACAGCCGGAAAACCGTTGCTTGTGCGCTTGGCGGTGAAAATTCCATACATATATGCGGGAAAAAGGGCTTGATTTTCGTAAATCTCAGTATGAAACGCCACCTGGCTGCCCACATAGCCGTCCACACGCACGCCACGCGTGTTGATAAACGTGTTTCCGATACTATCGTTTGTTTTTCCCGCTTCCAACCATAGCAAGGGCACCAAGCCGAAGCCGTAATCCTTGCGACTGATTTCCCACAGCGGCCGGTTGAGCAAGTAATCCATAAAGCGTGAACGGGTTTTCAGCTGATCACCCACCGGCAAACGGCCCGGCAACAAATCCCGCTCATAGGGATAAAGTCCCGTGTAGTCCCTAAGCGTGTCGGGAATAAGAAAATCCACTTCATAGCGCGGAATATTTACATCGGTTAGCCCGGTATTTTGGGCGGACAAATCCGTAATTATCAAGATAATAAATAAGGCAAAAAATCTTTTCATTACTTCCAATATTTATTCGTATTTCATTACTTTGGCCGGTGAAATGCGCGACACATAGGCCGCCGGCAACAGCATCAATAACAACACACTGACCAACACAAAAATATTAAGGCCCAAAAACCATTCCCAACGTATTTCCAAAGGCACGGTGCGCACGTAATAATTGGCCGGGTCCAAGCGCAAAAAACCCGTTTTTTTCTGCAAAAGAATAAGTGCTATGGCCAATGTGTTTCCTATCAGTAGTCCCCGTATAATCAATTGGGCGGCCCGTATCAAAAAAATACGGATAATGCCGCTATCGGTAGCGCCCAAGGTTTTCAGGATGCCAATAAAACGCATCCGCTCGGTAATCATCACCAAGAGCACCACCGCCATATTCAACGCACTCACCAAAATCAATATGCCGATAATCAGGTAAATATTAAAATCGAACATATCCAACCAGTCGAACAGGTAGGGATATAACTGCCGGATGCTCAAAGCCCGCAGCCGCGGGTCGATGTCGTGATTGATACGGTCGGCTATGGCATCGATATGATCAAAATCCCGCGTGAGCAACTGAAATCCGCCCGTAAGCGTGTCGGCCCAGCCGTAGAGCCGTTGCACCTGATGCAGGTCGCCGAAAATGTAGGTCTTGTCGAAATCCTCGAAATCGGTTCGATACACACCGCCCACCCGGAACCGCCTGACCAAAGGCTTTTCGGCACGCGGCCGCAAGAAATAGGCATAGACCTTGCTGCCGGTGTCGATGGCCAAGCGGCGCGCCAAATATTCCGACACAATGATGCTGTCGTTATAACCACGGCCGGTATATGCGGGAATTTTTCCCCGTTGCATATATTGCCTGAACACCGACCAATCGTAATCCGGGCCGGTGCCTTTGAGGATAATCCCTTCGAAATCCTTCCGGTTGCGTAGCAATCCGCCTATGC
>JALVVJ010000098.1 GCA_027023475.1 Flavobacteriales bacterium | reverse complement strand
CCCTTTTTCGAAACAATCCTTCAAAACCTATCGCTACAAAATTCTAGACACCGTTTCCATTCAAGGCCGCCCGGTTATAGTGGTGGGCTACCGGAACACCACCCAACCTTTGATTTCCGGAAAAATTTACTTGGACACCACCACTTTGGCCATTGCCCGGTTTACACTCAATACCTTTAAATATTTCCAGCTCAAAACCCGTTATGATTTCGATTATTATCCCGGTTACAAAATCTGGTTTCCCCGCCGGGTGGATATGTTTTACAAAAAAGCCGAAAACACTGATGGGCTTTATTTGGGTGAAAACCTGAAACTCTTTCCCGCCTCCCCCGACAGCATCTATGTTACTTCGCGCGGCGACACCATCTATCACCCGCATCCCCGCAGTGAATTGGACTACGTGTTTGCCAGGTTTACCATGAAAATTTCCGGCGTGCATTTGGGCGAAAACTATCCCCGGAAAATCACCTACAACTTGCAAGTATCGCCCTTGGCCACAAAGCGCAGTAAAGAATTTTGGGAACAAATACGCGGCGAGAAATACACGCCGAAAGAACTAAACACCTACCATCAGGTGGATTCGGCCTCCCGGGCCGAACATTTGGAATATAGTCTGGACAAATACAAACGTTTGATTAACGGTTATTATCCCATAACCGATAATATGGACTTGGACCTTATCCGCCTGCTCGACTACAACCGCCACGAAGGATTTCGCCTGAAACTGGGCGCCACCACCAACGAAAATTTTTCCGCCCTTTGGCGCCTATCCGCCTACGCAGCCTACGGCTTCAAAGACAGGGCTTTCAAATACGGTGGTGCATTACGTTTCAAACTGCACCATCAAACCCAAACCTATTTACGACTCTCCTTCACCGACGATTTGCAAAAATCCGCCGGATTTGCTACGCATACCCACCGCAATATTTTCCAATCACAGCTGCATTTGGCCGATGACAAATTTTTCCGCGCCAAAGAATTGAGCATCGCTTTGTCGCATTTGATATATCAAAATTTCAGCGCGGATTTATCATTAACCCGCAGCGAAATGACTAGCTTGTTTGTTATTCCACAAGCCGGGAATGGCACCGAACCCGTGCAGAAAGAATTGGTTTTCACCCGATTGGCTATGGAATGGACGCCTTTTTCCGAATTTTATTTGACCTCCGGAGGGCGAAAAACACTCCGTCAGGGCTATCCGGTGTTTTATGTGGATTTCGAAAAAAATATTCCCCGCTGGCAAAATACACCGGGGGATTATTACCGCGTTCAACTGCAATCCTATTTCAAGAAAACTTTCGTCAGCAAAAATTACAGCGAATTGTTTGTCCGGCTCGGCTGGGCATCGGAAGCTGCCGGCATCGACAAGCTTTTTATGCCCGTTACCAATAATTTCCCGGGCGCCAATCCTTTGCAGCGCTTCAATGTATCGGCCCGTTTTGCTTTTGAAACCATGAACGATATGGAGTTTTTGGACAACTTGGTGGCCACGGCACATTTCCGGCACACTTTCTCGTCAATCCCACTGAATGCCCGGAACAATTTCGATTTGAGCATCTTGTTTTCGACAGCCTATGGCTGGCGCTACGGGCGTAATAATTTTGCCGGCATCCGTTCGTTGGACAAAGGATTTTATGAAACCGGTCTGGAATTCCACCGGCTTTGGTCGTCGTTTGGCTTGGGTTTCTACTACCGGCTGGGAGCCTATGCCTATCCCGCTTGGCCGGATAACTTGTCGGTTCGTTTAAGCTTGCATTTATCGCTCGACGACATAAAATTCTAGATCACGCATTTGATTTTCTTTCCACTGGCAATATTTCCGTATTTTTACAACCGGACATAAAAAGCCTATTCCAATGTTAGCGACCAACGAGCAAAAATATACCGCCTCCCAATTGATGGAAATGGAAGCCCGCTACGGTGCCCACAACTATCATCCGCTTCCGGTGGTGCTCAGCCGCGGACAGGGCGTTTTTGTGTGGGATGTAGACGGCAAACGCTACTACGATTTTCTTTCGGCCTATTCGGCCGTAAACCAAGGACACGGCCACCCCAAAATCGTGCGCGCTTTGCACGAACAAGCCGCCCGGCTGGCCCTGACCTCGCGGGCGTTTTACAACGACAAATTGGGCCCTTACGAAAAGTTTATCACCGGATACTTCGGTTACGACAAAGTCCTGCCCATGAACACCGGTGCCGAAGGCGTGGAAACCGCCATCAAACTGGTGCGCAAATGGGCCTACGAAAAGAAAGGCATTGAACCCTACAAGGCCAACATCATTGTGGCCGAAGGTAATTTCCATGGACGCACCACCAC
>JALVVJ010000097.1 GCA_027023475.1 Flavobacteriales bacterium | reverse complement strand
GGGTTAATAAAAAACCAACCGGCCAAAATGGCATTGTAAAGGTAATCAAAAGCCGGCAACTTTGAAATCGATTTATGAAAAAACCATCTCGGACCGTGAAAAACCCGCCTTTTGCTTCCGTAAATTTTACAGGACATCATTTTTTCAACAATCAATTAGAAAAATGAATTTGCAGGATAACGGGCAAAAAGGATTCATTCGTTTGTCCATCCGTCCCTCCCAACTTCGCACATTTTTAAACTTAAAAAATTGACTTGCAGGTTAATAACTTTTTTACTAGGCACTACATTAAATGATTTGATAGAGCGTGTTTACGTGCTAGACGTCATATTGGATTTAAGATTTTGTAGGCATGCCCATGATTTTTGATAGCAACGCGTACAACTTATTCTAATCAAACCGGCTCAGGCGGTAAAACACGGGCGGTTCGCCTAATAATTCCTATCTTTGTGAGTTATGGAAAATCAAGTTACGGAACCCGAAATTTGCACCACACAGCACGCTTGTTCGGTATGCAGCCGTGCCGGCACCTGCGACTGGAACGGCGTCAATAAGCATACCGTATTCGACGTGCTTCGCGATATACTGCCCCCCGACACCGGCAAGCCCTTCGATTTCGTGGAAGTCCGGTTCAAAAACACCCGCAAGGATTTTTACTACACCCGCGGACAACGCTACTACGTGGGTCAGCCCGTGGCCGTCCAGGCTGCTTCGGGCTACGATGTGGGCACCGTGTCGGCAGCCGGCGAAACCGCCCGGCTTATCGCCCGTGAAAAAGGGCTAAACCTGAATCCCGACGAGCGCATGCATGTGCTCCATCCGGCCAACCAACGCGAAATCGACCGCTGGCACCAATACCGCGCCCGCGAAGAATCGGTAAAACTGCGCGCCCGGGAAATTATCCGCGACCTGGGCCTGGTGATGAAACTCTCCGATGTGGAATACCAAGCCGACGGCTCCAAGGCCACTTTCTACTACACCGCTGACGAACGGGTCGATTTCCGCGAACTTATCAAAGTGTTGGCCAAAGAATTTTCCACCCGCATCGAAATGCGCCAAATCGGCTACCGGCAGGAAGCCGCCCGGCTGGGTGCCATCGGCTCCTGCGGACGCGAACTATGTTGCAGCACCTGGCTTACCGATTTCCGCAGTGTTTCCACCCAGGCCGCCAAATACCAACAGCTTTCGCTTAATCCGTCCAAACTAACCGGCCAATGTGGCAAACTTAAATGTTGCCTCAACTTTGAACTGGATGCCTATATGGATGCCTTGACCGAATTTCCCGAACGCGACCAAATCCTTACCACCGAAAAAGGCGATGCCCGTTCGGTCAAAATCGACGTGTTCAAAGGGCTGGTGTGGTATGCCTATACCGACGAAGAAGAAAACGGAAACCTGTGGTATAAACTCAACCTGCAACAGGTGGATGAAATTCTTTCGCTCAATCGCGAGGGGAAAAAATCGCCCCCCTTGGAATTCTATGCCGATGAACTCAAACTGGATTTGCCGGTAGCCGGCCAAGTGATCGGCTCCGACGAACTGCTGGGCGACGATATTTCGCGTTTCGACAAAAAAAACAAACGCAAACGGAAAAAACGTAAAAAAAAGTCCGCTCAAAAACAAAACAAGCAAAACAAGACCCCCCAAGCCCAGAGCAACCAACGCAACAAAACCCGTGCGTCAAAATCCAAACGACGATCCAAGTCCCGCAAAAATGAAAACAATCAAGGCTCCCGCCATTCTGGCCGTGATTAGTTTGATGCTGATACTAAGCGCCTGCCATCACCCGGCCAGCGAATATACGGCCATCGGGGAATTGCACGGCCACAAATGGCCGCGCGACAGCATCCTGCATTTCGAATATAAGCCTTTGAAAAGCGGAAATAAAGATTTTTTTGTTTTCCTGGCCAATACCGACCATTATCCCTATGCCAACATTTACCTGATTGTGCGAAGCACAAAAAACGGCAAACTTTTTGCCGACACCTTGGAATACGAAATGACCGACGGACGCGGACGGTGGCT
Source organism: Flavobacteriales bacterium (assembly GCA_027023475.1). Lineage (GTDB taxonomy): Bacteria > Bacteroidota > Bacteroidia > Flavobacteriales > Flavobacteriaceae > JAADED01. The sequence goes on along the minus strand of JALVVJ010000097.1, from coordinate 301 downwards.
TGGCGTCAAGGTGGGCAACGACTACGAAAACCTTTTGGTATTCAAGTGGAATGTGCCCGTGGATACCGCCGAAACCATCCGTTTCGAACTGGAACCGGCCACCCGGAATAACGAACGGCTCGAAGGTGATACGGTATTGCCGGGCATTTCCCGTGTGGGCATTGTGGTCAAACCGCATTTGACAAATCGGGCGCAATGATTTATCTTACATCGATTTTTCATAAATAATTTTTTCGGATTTATGCAAAACAAACCAAACAAAACCAATCAAGCGCGCAAACGTAAATTCCGTAAATATACC
>JALVVJ010000096.1 GCA_027023475.1 Flavobacteriales bacterium | reverse complement strand
CGGGATGCTTATAAATGGAAAGTAACAAGTCTAAAATATGAGACGGAAAAATTCAGGTGGTCCGAATGATTTGAAGCTCGCTTCGGCTACGCCTTCGCTCGCTTCAAATCATTAATCTCAAAAAAAATAAAAATGAATAAATTTGTATGTCCAAAAAAAGCCTTCATACACACTTTAAGGGATACTACCCCGAATTTTTTGTGCTGGCAGCGGAGGCTTCGCCGCTCCGACAAGAAGACTCCGGTGCCGGCTTTACAAAAACCGGCCTTGCCCGAGCCGCATTTGAGCGGACAGCCCGACGGCTGCCGCGTGAGTGCCGGCAGGCGGGAGGGCGCTCCGTCGTCCCGAAGCGCCTGCCGGTGCGGCGGAGCCGCCACGAACGTGAGCAGCCGGGGCGCCCTAAAAATCCTTTAAAAAATCAGCAATCAAGGCCGAAACCCGGCGCGGGTGCGTCATCAAGGCCAAATGTCCGGCGCCTTCCACCGGTTCTACACGGCCCGTGAGACGCCGGTAAGGAAAAATGTGGTCGGCCGTGCCGTGGATGTGCACATAGGGCAACCCGGGAACATCGCCCTTCCAATGCAAAATGCTTCGCATAGCCCAGCGGAAATAACCGGTGTTGCGCATACTCATATAGTCGGCATACAACTGCAAACGCTTACGCAGCACGCGCACCGGCATCCAAGGCGCAAGCCGTTCGGGACGGGTAATCAAGCCGTAGGGGAACACCCGCCAAATGCCCGTTTTGCGCGCCCACCGGAAACGTGGCGGAAAGGCCCTGTGCGTCTTGACCGTGGAAATAAAAATCAATCCGGCCACCGGCAATTGCCGGCTCATTTCGTTGATAATCACGCCGCCGAACGACATTCCCGCCAAAATGCTGCCGGGTGCCACGGCGTAGTGCGCTATCAGCCGTTCCACATAGCGGGAAAGGGATTCGGTGGGGCTTTGGGGCATCAGCCATTCCATAGGCACAATCTCGTAGCCCGCCGGCCAACGGATGTGGCGGTAAATACGGCTTCCGGCGCCCATACCGGGCATCAGGTAGATGCGTTTCATCCTTCGATGATTTTTCCGGTGGCTCCGTAAGCGGTTTGTTCGACCAAACGCACCCGGCAAATGCTTTCGGGCAGGTGGGGCGCATTGGGAACCGACACCCGGATATAATTGTCGGTCCATCCGTAAATGCGGCCGTTGCGAACATCGTTTTCGAACAAAACCGGACGCACTTGGCCCAATTGTTCACTTACAAAAAGTCCGTGCTTGCGGGCCGACAATTCGCGCAAAAGCCGGCTGCGTTCCTTTTTGACGGCTGCGGGCACCTTGCCGCTCATTTGCGAAGCCGGCGTGCCCGGCCGGTCGGAATACGGGAACACGTGCAGGTAGGTAAACGGCAGTTCTTTCAGGAAAGCGTAGGTTTCGCGGAACTGTTCGTCGGTTTCGCCCGGAAAGCCCACAATCACATCCACGCCAAGGCCGGCATCAGGTCGCAAGGCCTTGATTTGTTCCACCCTTTGGCGGTGCAGTTCGCGCCGGTAGCGGCGGCGCATCAGGGCCAGAATCGTATTGCTTCCGCTTTGCAACGGAATATGAAAATGCGGCAAAAACGCCCTGCTGCGGGTCAGTGTGAAACGGATAATTTCACCGGTGAGCAAATTGGGCTCAATAGACGAAATGCGGTAACGTTCCACACCTTCCACTTGGTCCAAGGCGCGGATCAAATCCAAAAAGTTGTGCGGATTTGCTCCGCTTTCGTCCCGGAATGTGCCGATATTGACGCCCGTCAGGATGATTTCCTTTACACCTTGGCCGGCCAACATCCGGGCTTGTTCCACAATGCTTTCCAAGGTGGGATTACGGCCTTTGCCCCGTGCGGCGGGGATGATGCAATAGGTGCACGGATAGTCGCAGCCGTCCTGGATTTTAAGAAACGAACGCGTCCGGTCGCCCGACGAAAAAGCCGGCAAAAAAGGCAAATGCTCCGTGCTTTCGCCTTCCACAATGCCACCCGTTTCGCCGCGTAGCAAAGGTTCGATATACTCGTTGAGCCGGAATTTTTCGTTGAGTCCCAACACCAAGTCCACGCCCGGAATGGCCGCCACGGTCCGTGCGTCGCGTTGGGCAAAACAACCGAAAGCAATCACCTTGGCGCCGGGCCTCCGCCGTTTGATTTGACGCACAAGCTCGCGCAATTTTTTTTCGGCATTGGCCGTTACGGTGCAGGTGTTGATGGCATACACATCGGCCGGGCCGTCGAAAGGCACCCTGCGGGCCGCCGTAATGCTGCGGGCAATGGCCGATGTTTCGGCAAAATTGAGCTTGCAGCCCAAGGTTTCGAAAGCAATGGCCGGCTTGTTCACGAGGGCTTGTTGTTTTTTCGAATCATTTTCCACCATATGGCCCACAAAATAACATAAACCCCCGAAATGCCCAAAAGGGCCGGATAGGGATTTTCGCGCGAACTCACCGAACCCAGATATACCAACACCACGGCGTAGGGCAAAGTGCCCAAAAGGTAAAACAACGCAAATTTGCCGAAGGGCATACGGTGTATTCCGGCCAAGCAACAAGTGGACTCGGGCAACATAGGCAATGCCCGTGAAACAATAAGCGCTCCGGAACCGTAGGTATGGAACAATTCGCGCACCTGGCGCATTTCGTCCTCGCCGCCCAATACCCAGCGCAAAATCCGGTGGCCCGACCAGCGGCAAAGCGTGTAGGCAATAAGTCCCGAAAGAAACATACCCGCCACCGTAACCAAAAGTCCGGCCCAAAAACCCAACAAATAGCCGGCGCTGGTAACCAAAAAAATCGTGGGCACGGCAAAAAACACGTCCGAGGCCAATAAAAGGCCGATAACCAGGCCTATCACCAACGGCGAACTACCGGTTACGGCCGCCACATAGTGCTTGACATCGCTCACCGATAGCCAACCTGTCAGATTCATCAGCAAAAATATGCCGACAAAAAAACCGATGATGTAAGCATAGAGTTTGAGCAAATGCTTCACGCCGGATGCTTTTGGAAATAGACGATCGAAAGCAAAATATAGAGCAAAAGCACGAAAACAATTCCCGGAATGCCAAGCCAAAACAACAAGATTGCCGAAAGCACAATCAACAGGTATTTGAACGCATTATTTTGCCAAGCGCCATCCTTGAATTTCAGGGCCAACAAAGGCACGGGCGCATTGAGCATCAGGGCCGAAAACAAAACAACCGACACGGCCACCACAGGCAAGCGAAAATAAGGTGTCAGGAAAAAATCCGGGTGATAGGCGATGCTAAGCCCTACCGAAAACAAAAAAAGGGCATTGGCCGGCGTGGGCAATCCGATAAAATGTTCTTTTTGGCGCGGGTCCAGGTTGAAACGGGCCAAGCGCCAAGCCGAAGCCGGCGCAATGAGCAGCGCAAACCAAGGCACGGACGAAGCGGGCATCACCTCCTGCCAAATCCTGAATAGCAAAAAAGCAGGTGCCAAGCCGCTGGTTACCAAATCGGCCAGGGAATCCAATTCCAAACCCAAGGCGGAACTCGTTCGGGTTAGCCGTGCCACCAAGCCATCGAGAAAGTCGAATCCGATACCGGTCAAAACCAACCAAAAAGCGGTCAAATATTGGCCGCGGAAAATAAATACGATGGCCGCAGTGCCCGCCAAAAGGTTGAGCAGCGTGAAAAAATTGGCTAAATTGCGCTTGATGGGCATAAAATTTGCACGGTATTTGCACCGGCAAAGGTAGCTATTTTAGAAAAATATGGTTCGACGATTGTTTATCATCTTGTTTGCCGCCGGGCTACCCTTGGCGGTTTGGTCCCAATCGGCCGACAGCACTTTCGAAGCCCGCCGGCAGGAGGTAATGGGGCAGTGGATGGTGTCGGACAGTGTGGAAATAACGCCTACCGATACCATTCCGGTGTTTTCGCTGGACACCATTGTTTTGCTCCCCGACCTGTATTTTTCGCGTATGTCCGATTACTACAAATACCGTGTGCTTTGGCGCAAAACCGTCAAGGTTTATCCACTGGCCAAAAAAATGGGCGAAGACCTGCAAAAACTGGACGAACGGCTCAGCCGGATGACACCCGCCCAACGCCGGCACTACAAGCGCATTGTGGAGCGCTATGTGCGCAAGGTTATCGAACCGCAATTACACGAACTCACCGTAACCGAAGGGCGGGTCTTGGTTAAACTGGTGCACCGGCAAACGGGTATGACCGTGTATGAGTTCCTCAAAAAATACAAGAGCGGTCTTTCGGCCGTGTGGTGGCAATCCCTGGCCAAAATCTATAAAATTGACTTGAAAATGCGTTACGAACCTTCCACGTCCAAAGACGATTTTTGGATGGAAGATATTTTGCAACGCGCGTTTTCCGAAGGCATTTTGGACCGCACGCCTTCGAAAGTGCCGGTGGATTACTACAAGTTGTTTCCCCGGTTTATGGAAAAAATGCCCGAACGTTACCGCCATCCCGAACGCTTTGTATCGAAACGAAAAATATTCCCATCTTTGCGACGAATCGACAGCGTGCAAAAGGCCCGCCAACGCCGGGCCGGCACATCGGCAAATCCTTGATAGATAAGTTTTTCGGGGTTTATTCAAATTTATTTTTTTGATGTTTTTCCTTTCTACTTTGGGGCTGGAATTTAGCTTGAATGTTTATGTGGATATTTTTTACCTATATTTATTACGAGATTTTCTCCTGGAAATTTATATTTATAAAAAAAAATTCGTATTTTTGCGATAGTAAATCGAATTTTCCGTTTTAAAAACACAAAATTATGCTCATCCGATTTGTTGTCGAAAATTTCCTGTCGTTCAAACAAGAGACCGAATTCAATATGTTGGCCGATAATTTTCGGATTCATCCGCATCATTTATACAAGGCCAAAAGCTTGAAAATTCTCAAAGGTTCGGTCATTTACGGCGCCAATGGTGCCGGAAAATCCAATTTGATTAAGTCCGTCGGTTTTTTCCAAAACTTGGTAAGCACGGGAAAGTTGTCCGCTTCGGTAAATCCGAAAAAATTCAAATTGGATCCCGGAAACGCCGGCAAACCGGTTAATTTTGAAATTGAATTCTATTTTAAACGAAAAATCTATCACTACGGCGTCCAACTCAATGACAGAACGGTCGAAAACGAATGGCTTTATATTTCGGGCGTAACCACGGCCGACAAAATGGTTTTCGAGAGGAAAACCCTTGAAAACGGTAAAAGCAAAATCAAGTTCAACGCCAAATTCCTTAAAACGCCCAAGGACAAATTGCTTGTTCAATTGCTGGAACAGCAATTGCTGCAACATGATGAGTTGCTACTAGGCCATGAAAAAGTGCTTAATCAAACTGATATATCCAATGTCAAATTTTGGTTTACAGAAAAGCTCGTTGTGATTTATCCTGACCGTGAATATTGGGTACTTTTTCCTTTTTTATCATCCGATAGAAATTTCGAACGATTTGCCAACCGGTTGCTAATTGCCCTGAACACTGGCGTAAATTCTTTGGAAGTGGAAAGTATTCCGTTCGATACTTTTTTTGGTATTGACGACCAAGAAATTAAAAATGATTTGATAAAAGAATTAAACGAACACGATAAAATCTACTTGAATAAATTTTTCCAGGCAACAAAAGAAAATGATACCTTTTTTATTAAGAAATTAGTAGCACAGCACGTTAACAATTTAAATAAGAACGTAAACTTCGACCTTACCGAAGAATCGGACGGTACCCAACGGTTGTTGGATTTCATTCCGGCCTTTTATCAAATCCTCCATCAAGACGTAACCTTTGTTATCGACGAAATCGACCGGAGCATTCATCCGGCTTTGATCTATGAATTGGTCAAAAAAATAATGAATGAGCCCCGCACAAAAGGGCAATTGATTTTTACCACCCACGAATCCAACCTTTTGGATTTGAATATTTTCCGTCAGGACGAAATTTGGTTTGCCGAAAAAAACGACGAAGGAGCCACGGAGCTTTATTCGTTAAGCGAATTCCGGCCCCGGCCCGATTTGGACCTTCGCAAAGGATACTTGAAAGGACGTTTCGGCGCCATTCCGTTTACCGGCGATTTGAAAAACCTCGATTGGAATGATGCGAAAAAAACGAGGGTATAAAAGGGAAACCTACGGACTTAAACGTGACTACCGCTTGTTTGCCATTGCTTGCGAAGGCAAACGAGAGGCGGACTATTTCCGCTTTCTGGAATCAATATCCCGGGGTATTGCCATTGATATTATCGAAGAGGTGGTTCCCGATTCGGAAATGCAAGTTAAACATTCCAATAAATCGGCGCCGAAGTGGCTTTTGGACAGGGCGGTTCGGTATATCGAAAAGGAAGGCCTTGATGACGAAGACGAATTGTGGTTTGTTTTGGACGTGGATAAGTGGAAAAACGAACAAATAAGGGAAATTGCCGAATATTGCCGCCAAAAACCCAATTGGCATATTGCTATTAGCAATCCTTGTTTCGAAGTATGGTTGTATTATCACATAAATGCATCAGTTCCCGGAAATCTGAAATCCAGCAACAAATGCAAGGATTGGAAACAAGCACTTCATTCAAGGTTGGCAGGTGGATACAATAAAGAATCTTACATAAAGCTTATTAAAGAAGCTATTGTAAATGCAGGCAATGCCGACACCGATAAGGCTCATTATTTTCCGGATACAGGCCAAACAAAAGTTTATTTGCTGGCCGAAGCCATTATGAAACGAGTCGGGATTAATGAGTTTATGAAGTTTATTCAATCTTTGCAGTGAAATTTCTTAGAAATTATGCCCCGAAACGAAAAATATTCCCATCTTTGCGACGAATCGACAGCGTGCAAAAGGCCCGCCAACGCCGGGCCGGCACATCGGCAAATCCTTAAATTATGAAATTTGATTTCGACCGTCCGCTTGCTATTTTCGACCTGGAAACCACGGGCATCAACCCGGCCAAAGACCGTATTGTGGAAATATCCATCCTGCGCGTGGAACCCGATGGCACCGAAAAGCTTTATACTCGCCGGATCAATCCCGGCATTCCCATTCCGCCCAAAGCCACCCAAATTCACGGCATCACGGACGAAGACGTAAAAAATGAGCCCAAATTCGAAGAAGTGGCCGACGAAATATACCGGCTGGTGGAAGACGCCTACTTGGTGGGCTTCAATTCCAACCGCTTCGATTTGCCTATGCTGGTGGAGGAACTGATTCGCGCCGGCAAGCAGGTGGATTTGAAAAAAAACAAAACCATCGACGTGCAGGTGATTTATCACAAAAAAGAACCCCGCAACCTGTCGGCCGCCTACCGGTTTTATACGGGCAAGGAATTGGAAAACGCCCATTCGGCCGAAGCCGACGTAAGGGCCACCTGGGAAGTGTTCCGTGCCCAGCTGGAAAAATACGACGACCTGCCCCAAACCCCCGATCAATTGGCCGCCTTTGCCGGATTCGGACGCTATGCCGACTTTCAGGGCCGCGTGGTGTATGACGAAAAGGGCGACGAAATCATCAATTTCGGAAAATATAAGGGCCAACGCATCGAAGACGTGCTGCAAAAAGACCCCGGCTACTACGGCTGGATTATGCAGGCCGATTTTCCCAATTACACCAAAATGGTTTTCCGCAACGTATATGAACGGATCAAACTCCGCGAACACGAAGCCAAATTGCAAGCGCTCAAAGATAAATTCAACGGCAACAAACCCTAAAAATTTTCTGCACTTTGATCGAAAACAAAAACCTGAATCCGGTTCCCGAACGCACGGTATTGGTGGGTTTGGTTACCCAAGGCCAAACCAAAGAACAGGTAAAAGAATATTTGGACGAATTGGCCTTTTTGGTGCGCACGGCCGGGGGTGAACCTGTTCACCGCTTTGTGCAGCGGCTCCCCAGGCCCAATCCCAAAACCTTTGTAGGACACGGAAAATTGGACGAAATCAAGCAATTTGTGGCCGACAACAGCATCGATACGGTGGTTTTCGACGACGAACTCAGCCCCTCGCAACAATTTCAATTGGAAAAGGAATTGGGTGTCAAAATCCTGGACCGCACCCGGCTGATTCTGGACATTTTTGCTATGCGGGCCCGGACGGCCTATGCGCGCACACAGGTGGAATTGGCGCAATACGAATATTTGCTTCCGCGGCTCAAAGGTATGTGGACGCACCTTGAACGCCAACGCGGTGGTATCGGAATGCGCGGGCCCGGTGAACGCGAAATCGAAACCGACCGCCGTATTGTGCAAAAACGCATCGCCGACCTCAAACGAAAATTGGCCAAAATCGACATCCAAAAACGCATTCAACGCAGCAACCGCGGCAAACTGGTGCGTGTGGCCCTGGTGGGTTATACCAATGTGGGCAAATCCACGCTGATGAACCTTTTGGCCAAATCCAAGGTGCCGGCCGAAAACAAACTCTTTGCCACACTCGACACCAAAACAGCCAAAATCCAATTGGGTAATATTTCGTTCCTTATTTCCGACACGGTGGGATTTATACGAAAATTGCCCACGCAGTTGGTGGAATCCTTCAAATCCACGCTGGACGAAGTGCGCGAAGCCGATATTTTGCTTCACATTGTGGATGCGGCCCATCCGGCCCGTGAGGAACACATTGGCACGGTGCGCCAAATCTTGCAAGAAATCGATGCAAGCAACAAGCCCGAAATTTTGGTATTCAACAAAATCGATTTGCTCGATGCCGAAGCATTCCAAATGCTACAAAACGAGTATGCACGCCACAAACCGGCCCCTTTGTTTATTTCGGCCGAGAAAAAAATCAATATCGATTCGCTCAAAGAAACGCTCTACCGGCAAGTGCGCCGGATTCACGTTAAGCGTTATCCCAAAGACGATTTGCTCTATCCCGATTTGGATTTTTTGACGTAAATTTGTTTCCGCCGCTCCTTTCAAAGCGTTTTTATGAAAAAAATTCTCGTTTTTCTAATCTTTGCAGGTATTTTCCAGTCTTGCATTCCTACGCGCAAGTTGATTTATTTGCAAGACGACGGCACGCATCCCAACAAAGAGGAAAGCGTGGAATACCGTTTTAAAAAAGCCGACCAAATTTATATCGACATCAAAACCCGTGATGAGGCGTTGAACAAATTATTGGGTAGTAAAAATCAAAGTAATGTCAATGCTATCAATGGTCAAAACTTGTATTTCACGGCCTACTTGGTGGACAAAGACGGAAACATAGAATTGCCCGTTTTGGGCAAAATCAAGGCCGAAGGAAAAACCGCCGATGAATTGAAATCCGACATTCAAAAACAATTATTGGCCACACAACTGCGCAATCCGCAGGATTTGTATGTCAAAGTGCTTCCGGCCGGGATTTTCGTAACCGTTTTGGGCGAAGTGGGTCATACGGGCAATGTGTATTTGTTCAAACAAAATCCCAACATTCTGGAAGTGCTGGCCGAAGCCGGCGATGTGCAACTCACCGGCGACCGCAAACACATTACGGTCATCCGCACGCTGGAAGACGGCACCAAGGAAATCGGCCAACTGGACCTGACGCAACGCTCGGCTATGAATTCGCCGTTTTTCCGGCTCAAAAACAATGACATTGTTTACGTGAAACCGCTTCCGCAAAAAACCATCGGCACGGGCACCACGCTCATTCAAACCCTGACCACGCTGATGAGTATCACATCATTTGCCCTTTCGCTTTATTTGTTTACCCGAAAATAAGCCGCCTGCAATGAATACGGACAATTCAAGCATTAAGCACCTGGGCGACACAATCAATCTGAAATTGATTTTCCTGAAAATCCTGCGCAATTGGTATTGGTATTTGTTGCTGCTGATTGTGGGTATTTACGTGGCCCGTTATTTTAATCGAAGACGTCCGAATGTGTATGAATTGGACACACTGCTCACGGTCAAAGACGAAAACAATCCCTATTTTACCACTAATATGAGCTTGGTGTTCAATTGGGGCGGCGTGAGCGACAAGGTCAATACCATCATTACCACTTTCAAATCGCGCAGCCATAACGAAGACATTGTGCGCAAGCTGAAACTGTATATCGATTATTTCGAAAAAGGAAAATATTACGACATTGACATCTACGGCCGTCAGCCCTTCGAAGTGGTGCTCAACGATTCGCTTCCGCAGGCCGTGGGCATTCCGTTCCGGGTTGAATTCACTTCGCCCGACACCTTTATTATCTCGGCACAATCGGAAAAGGCATCCGTTTCGGGATTCAATTTCGGGCGCGAGCATCCCAAAGCATTGTATTGGCCTGAAAAAAAATGGAAGGGTGAATACCATACCGGTCAATGGATCGATTCGCCCGTTTTTCACGGAAAAATACGTGTTGTTCG
>JALVVJ010000095.1:2125-2422 GCA_027023475.1 Flavobacteriales bacterium | reverse complement strand
CACAAGGTCGCCTTCCTTGGTGGCGGCTTTGAGCAACAACTCGAAAAGCGAAAGCGGAATTTGACACGAATGAAAGGTTTTGTCCTTGGACACGTTTTTGACCAAATCCGCATAAATCCACGAATAGGGCATCCGGCCTTTGTGCCCCATGGCAATTCTTCTTTGGATACGTTTGTCGTTAGGGTTTTGGTAGGGCTGCGCCACCTGGTCTTTGTAAAAGGCGTTATGTTTGGTCTTGGTGGCGTGCAAAATACTGCGATGGGCCGTGGTAAATTTACGCGGACTATGGCCTACGTT
>JALVVJ010000095.1:0-2115 GCA_027023475.1 Flavobacteriales bacterium | reverse complement strand
TTGTAAACCCATACATATTCAAACACATCATAGGCGGCTTCGTCCAAATATTTAACCCACAAATAGGCATTTTGCTTGGGATAATTAATCGTAAAAAGGTTTCCGGTGGGTTTGAGCACCCGCATACTTTCGCTAATCAATTCAATATACCAATCGATATATTCATTCCACTTTTTGGTGTAATTTTTTCCGGCATAATTGATACCCACATTATAATCCGGATCACTGTAAATCATGTCCACCGAATTGTCCGGCAGTTCTTTCAAAACTTCCAAAACATCCCTGTTGAAAACCTTATTGATGAATTTTTCGTCCAACATGCCGCATTATCTTTTTATCAAATTGTATTGGGCGTTTTTAATCAGTCGAATACTTGCCATATCATCCGGATTTTCAAAGGTATATTGATAAATCCTGATAACGGATTGCTCGCCTTCTTTTTTTCGTAATAGATAACAACAATTAATATCGTTGATAGCCAGTTTGTTTTCCGTCTTCAATTTATGGTAATACAAAAATGGAAAATATAATTGATAAACGGTAAAATTTTCGGGAAAATTGTTTTTACCTTCAAATACCGTAACCACACCGTTATATTCGGTGGTCAAATCGATTTCCATTTGCAGGCCGGATGCTTGGATTTTTTCATCACCGATAAAATAATCAAAAGAAGTTTTTGTTCGTCGTGCCCCATACATTTTAGGATTGGCCACAATATCATCGTAAAGAAAATCATGAATAATCCGTTGATTAAAACCCACTGATAAAATGTTGCTTTCGCTTGTGTCGAACTCGTTTAAAATGCTTTTGCGGTATTTCCAAGTATAAATGTTTTCAGGAGCAATGGGTTCGAACCGGTGAAAACCCTTGTTTATTCCTTTTACGAATTTATGTTTTCCTTTTCCCAAATGAACAATAAAGTAATCGTTATCGAGCATTACTTGCGGAAATTTACTCGTATTATCCAATTTGGTTACATCGAACGGATTGCCGAAGCCCATTTGTTTGGCCACATCTTTGACCAAATCATTATCAAAAACAAAATCATCCCGTTCTTGACAAATGTTGAAAATTTTGGTTAAAACGTCCTATTTTTTGCCCATGAGCGCCGGTTTGGAAATCATTGTAAAGATAAGAACAAATCGGTAAGAAGGAAAATGTCTTAAAAACGAAATCCAAGCCGTAATAACCGGTATGTCGCCACATGACGGAATAATTCCACTTCATCCCGCTTACCTCCCGCTCCGTCGGTGTCTCCTGCCACCTACGGCATTATATTACCTACATCAAAAGGCGCTTTTTCCCGCGCTGTAAACCGCGCTTGAATAATAAACACCGAACCATCTAACGCCGATAGGCCATAAAAAAACTGAAATCATAAATCATTCAAACGATAATCGATGTTCTCCTGCCGTAAACATTGAAGGCCGTTTACGATAGCGAGAGGGTTTCCGGTAGGCAAGCGGCAAACCGGTGCGGCCTTTATTAAGTATGTTCCCATTTACTTTGACCCCGGAAAAATGGCTTATATGCTATTCCCCTTAAACCAGCCGGATTTTTGTGATTCGAAGCGGAAATAAAAGAAGTGGCGAATGTGCCTGAACGGTTATGTATATGAGTAGTGGCGGAATTATCCGCACTTACTTTCGTTTTTGCACTACTGTATATTTTATTCATATTTGTTTCATTTTTAGCACTTTGTCCGCCATTACTTATACACGATGTTGTGGGCAGTTTACACATACTCCCTAATCTTATTTATTAATAATTCCCCTCTTTTATCAGCAAATTCTTCAAAATTATCTTCATCCCATAATTTTTCATCTTTTGGAATTAAATGTCTTTCTAGATAAGCATCTTTGTCAGTTACATAGTTATTTACCCATTCTTTGAATGGTTTGCCATTTTTTAATCCTCTATTAGTTCCTGAATCTAGTAGTTGAAAATTTTTAACACTATTTATTTTTTCAAAATCAAATCCTTTATCCTCTAAAATACGCCTAGGCATGATATGATCAATATCTTGATTTCTTATTATTTGCTTACAATCGTATAATATGTAAAATAAAAATGTTCTATCCAAACTATCTAGTATATCTTTACTAAAAGCATCAC
>JALVVJ010000094.1 GCA_027023475.1 Flavobacteriales bacterium | reverse complement strand
CCACAAGTGTCATATCATAGAAATTATAATGTGGCAGCGCCATTTATGGCGCTGGCATTTGAGGAAATCTTTAAATCTTTAATTTTCCGCCGCGATAAATCGCGGCGCTACAAGGATACCCGAATTATTAAATCTCTTTTTTTGAATCTTATATTTTTTGCCATCGCGATAAATCGCGATGGCACAGGATTTTTTTTGCGAAATGTAGCCGCGCGATTTATCGCGCGGGTTTGGATGTTCATTGAATTTTTACCGCCGCGATAAATCGCGGCGCCACACAAGTCATAAAGTATAATGTGGCAGCGCCATTTATGGCGCTGTCCTTAATTTTTTGAACCTTATCCTTTTGCCATCGCGATAAATCGCGATGCCACAGGATATTTTTAGAGAAATGCAGCCGCGCCATATGGCCGCGCGATTCAAGTGGCCGCGCGATTTATCGCGCGGGTATTTAAATTTAATAGAACCTTTTGATTTGTTTCGCCGCGATAAATCGCGGCGAAACAAGGATTCCAGCCTCATTAGATAATTTTTTATGTGGCAGCGCCATTTATGGCGCTGGCATTTGAGGAAATCTTTAAATCTTTAATTTTCCGCCACCTAAATCGCGGCGCCACATTTATGATGTTTTGGATTAAAAATTATATGTTCCACGTGGAACATCTGTCTGATTAGCGCCCCAAATAAACAAGCAAAATTTGAATATCACTGGTGGATACACCGCTTATCCGGCTGGCTTGTCCCAAATTCCTGGGACGAATTTTTATGAGTTTTTCCCGTCCCTCGAAAGATAAAGAAGGCACCTTGTTATAGTCAAAGTTTTCAGGAATAACAATGTCTTCCAATCGATGGAATTTTTCGGCATTCTGCTTTTCCTTTTCGATATACTTATGGTATTTTAATTGAATCTCTAATTGTTGTAAAGTTTCGGGTGGAATGTTTTGTTCTTCAACAAATGACCGGAATTTGTCAATCTTTAAATAATCCCTGTAATCCAATTGTGGCCGTGAAAGGACTTTTTTTAATTTAAAACCTTGGTTAATAGGCGGTGTTTGTTTTTCTACCAAAACCGGATTTATTTCTTCGGGTTTTATACTGGTTTGCGTAACAAAATCGAATAATTTTTCTAAATCACGTTGTTTTTTTTCAACCAAACGCATACTTTCGTCCGACGCTAATCCGATTTTGTAACCCAAAGGCGTTAAGCGCAAATCGGCATTGTCTTGACGGAGCAGTGTCCGGTATTCGGCCCGGGAAGTGAACATACGATAGGGTTCATCGGTACCTTTGGTCACCAAATCGTCGATAAGCACACCGATATAGGCCTGGTCGCGCGAAAGAATAAAGGGTTCCTTATCGTCTAATTGCAGTGCCGCATTGATACCTGCAATCAGGCCTTGGGCGGCAGCTTCCTCATATCCGGTTGTGCCGTTGATTTGTCCGGCAAAAAATAATCCTTTGATACGCTTGGTTTCCAGTGTATGTTTAAGCTGTGTGGGTGGGAAATAATCGTATTCGATGGCATAGCCGAAACGCATAATGCGTGCTTTTTCAAAGCCGGGAACGCGGCGTAGCGCTTCGATTTGCACATCGATGGGTAAGGAAGTGGAAAATCCGTTTACATACATTTCGTAGGTATGCCAACCTTCGGGCTCCACAAACAACTGATGCCGTTCCTTGTCGGAAAAGCGCACGATTTTATCTTCAATCGACGGGCAATAACGTGGTCCCGTTCCTTGAATTTCGCCCGAAAAAAGCGGCGATTCACTGAAACCTATGCGCAAGGTATCGTGCACCACCGGATTGGTATAGGTAATCCAGCAGGATAATTGTTTTTCCAAGGTTTTTGTGCGTGGCAAGAAGGAAAATTTTCCCGGTTCGTCATCGCCTTTTTGTTCTTCCATTTTGGAAAAATCCAAACTCCGACGGTCTACGCGTGGCGGCGTGCCGGTTTTCATCCGTCCGGCTTCGAAACCCAGATCAATAAGATTTTCGGTAAGCCCGTAGGATTTGGGCTCCCCTATCCTACCGCCACCGAATTGTGTGTTTCCTATGAATATTTTCCCATTCAAAAAAGTTCCCGCCGTAAGAATTACCGCACGGGCATCGATTTGTAATCCCAATTGTGTTTTTACTCCCGTAACGCATTCATTTTCAATAACTAAACCAATTACCATATCGGCCATTAAATCCAAATTGGGAATCTTTTCCAGTTCTTGTCGCCAAATTTGCGTAAATAAAGCCCGGTCGTTTTGCGTTCGCGGGCTCCACACAGCCGGTCCTTTGGAGCGATTGAGCATGCGGAATTGAAGTGCCGACAAATCGGAAACAATGCCCGACAGTCCGCCCAGGGCATCGATTTCGCGCACGATTTGACCTTTGGCAATGCCGCCCATGGCCGGATTACAACTCATTTGGGCGATTTTGGTCAAATCCATGGTGATGAGCAGCGTCCGTTTTCCCAGATTGGCAGCAGCAGCCGCGGCTTCCGATCCGGCATGACCGGCACCCACCACGATCACATCATATTTTTCGGGATATTTAATCACTTGTCGGTCATTGATAAAGCGTGCAAAATTAAGAAAATACAGTCAAACATTCGTTTTCAGCGGCACGCATTCGTTGTTTTTCCATATCGGTTCCGTCTTTCATACCGGTAGCATGTAAAATACTGTGAATCAATACGCGGAGTAATTCGTTTTTGGGTTCAATATTTAATTGACGGGCATTTTCGAAAATTTGTGGGAATGATAAATAAATATCGGCCGAAACCTGTTTTTGTTCCGGTTCGCAATAGGCCAAGGTAATGGTATCGGTATCGTAGTTGCGTCCGAACACCCGGCGGTTTATTTCTCGCATTTGTTCCTTATCAACAAAATTTATGCTAATCAATTCGTCCATTCGGCCCTTTTGTTCCAAGCATTGCCGAATCCATTGTTCCACCCGGGCCTGATCGATATTTTCGGGCCATTTGAAGTCCGCATGATATTCCCAAACAATCATTGCATACGGTTTTTATACTGACGATAAATACGTTCGTAATCCTTGGTCAAAGGCCAATCGAAACGTTTCAGTTGTTCGTATTGCGGAAAATATTTCCGGAACAATTCAAGCCGTAAACTGTCGGGCGGTGCTCCGCTGAATTTGCCTTCGTGCGAAAGGCGTTTTTCGGATTGGTGTTGTTTGTATGTGGCTTTTACCAATTTGAGTAATTCATATTGTAATTGAAGGATTTGTTCATATAATTTCTTGTTCAATCCCTTGCGTAGCACCTGCTTGGACAGTTCATCCAATTTTTTGTTCAATTCACGGATACGTTTGTCGGGGTGTTCGCCTTCGAATTGTCGGAGCATATCTTTGAGTTGTTGTTGTTCTTTGTAAAGTTGCCATGCACGTTTCGACATTTTTTCTCCCCTACCCTTTTGACCGGTTCCTTGGCGCATCATTTGCTCCATGCCTTGCTTGATTTGATTGGATTTTTTACGAATCTTGTCCGGCAAGGATTGACCTTGGGATTTGCTGCCTTGTCCTTGGCCCATACCCATTTTGGGACGCGATTGGGTGTCCAGGAAAAGGTTGAGCAAATAAATCAGCCGGTTGATATTGCTGAAAAAGTTTTTTTGATGCATCCTGACCATCGAAAACTTGACGTCTTGAAGCAAATCAAGGGTTTTACGCGAATGATACAACGCATTGTTCAGTTCGTCGAACAAATCTTCCGACAGGGCCGGTTGTCGTAATGCGATAACGTCCAAACTGTCCGAAACGCGTTCCAAACTTCTGCGCAAACGGTTTTGGGTGAGCAATAATTTGGAATAATCATAGGGATTGGCAGGGTCATAATCAAACAATTTTTCTTGCATAAATGAAATATCCAGCAGGGTTTTGATGAGCGATTTGATTTGGTTCAAATCTTCCTGATGTTGTTCCCGTTGGCCGTTCATAGCCATGGCTTGCAGCATGGAACTCATTTGTTGCAATTGTTCGGCGGCGCGTTGTTGGGCCGTGTTGGCTTTGGAAGGACTTTGTTGCATTTGTTGGCCGGCTTGTTTTTGGAACATTTTGGCGGTTTTGAATCCGGCGTTCAGGGGCGGCATTTGCACGGGTTCCTTCAAACTACGGTTCATTTGTTGCAGCGATTGAAATTGTTTGTGCAAACTATCGGTCCGGCGGTTAAGTTTTTGTTGTTGGCCGGGAGTGTCTTGGTCGGTCCGGGCCAATTTTTCCTGCCGGCGGGCCAATTGCGACAAGCTGTCGGCCATTTGTTTGAGGTGTTGTTCGATATAAAAACGTTTAACCATTTCCAGCATACGTTCCATCGAACGTTTTTCCAGCCGGTTTTGGTTTTCCAGTTTTTCCAGTTGATCCAGGAGTTTTTCGCGGTTCAATTGGTTGAGTAGTTTTTGCAATTGTTGCTCCAAACTGTCGTTTTTGAGCCGGCGTTCGTTTTCGGCCAGGCGTTTTTTCAGGGCTTTGAGTTGGGGGTTGTCGGGATTTTGCTTTTCGGCTTGGCGGAGCATTTCTTTGAGCCGGCGGTTCATTTCCAGCAATTCCTTTTTTTGACGTGCGCTTTGTTGAAGGTTGTCGGCCACGCGGTTTTGGAACTGCCAATCGGTGGTTTTGCGTGTGCGCAATTCGCGCAAGCTCCGGTCGATTTGTTTGGTTTGTTTGCCAAATTGTTGCAATTGCTTGCCGGCGTTTTGCAAAGTTTGTTGTTCGTGTTTTTGCCTTTCGGTGGCATTCCGTGCCCGGGGGTGGTAAACAAAAACCGGGCTGCGTGCCGTCCGGGGCCCGGTGGCGGTGTTGTTGTCGGCCAGGGTAAAATAGTAGGTATAACGCAAGGTGTCGGGTAGATGGAAATCGTAGGGAAAAATCCATTGTTCGCGCATCGTTTTCCGGCCTCCGTAATGGCGGAGGGTTTTCGTGTGTTCTTTTCCGCCGGGCGTGCGGTAATGCAGTAGCAATGACGAAAGCCCCTTATCGTCGTCGCCTTGCATCAGGAGCAAGTGCCTGATGGCATACAAACTGGTGTCGGCTTGGAGGTGCACTTGCAGTTCGGGCGGCAGGTCGGGTTGGCTGTGAATGTGAAAAAACAAACCAATGCTTTGACCACTGTTTTGGTTGATAAAGGTGAAACGCAGTGTGGTATCGCGGCGGAGGAGCAAATCCCATTTCAAGCTGTCGCCGGTGGGATGGAGCCGGATGCTATCGTGTTTGTTGATCGAAGCCAGATGGGATTTGGAAACAAACAAATGCCAACGGATATGTGAACCTTCGGGCAAGTTTAGATCCGTATTGCGGAATGTTTGCGTTTGTTTACGACCCAAATAGGGTGGGGGAGAGGCGTTTACGTAAAAACTGTCCACGGCCGGAACAGCCACCGCTTCGATACGAAACGGCCCGAAGCGGTATTTGCCGGCAAGCAATTCAAAATCCGTGGCCCTTTCGAATTCGGGCATTTCATACACGAAAACGGTATCGTTTGTCCGCCGGAGCGTTTGGCGTTGGTTGTCACGTAATATTTCCAGGTTTTCGGGCAAAACATCGCCGCTAACGCGCACTTTGAGTGTATAGGGATGTCCGGGAATAGCCCGCAGGGGTGAAATTATGTCCACCGAAAAGGGCGCAGGCCGCTGAAATGGCCGGTTATAATATTCCAACCGCTGATACGATGCCGCCAAACCTTTTAGGGGTGCTTGGAGCCGGAAAAGAGCACCGGCAAACAAGGGTATCAACAGCAAGTAAACATAACGCCAATACCGCCGCGACGGAAGAATTTGCCGCAGGTTAAACCGGAGCAATTCCTTTTCGCGGCGTTCCAGTTCGTAGGCCAGTAAATCGTGGTCGGCATCCGGTAGTTTTTCCAGTTGCAGGAAATTGATCAACTTATCGGCCAAACCGGGCCGGGTGCCGGCCAATTGGCGGGCCACATCCATAGCGGTCATTCGCCGGAACAGTCCGGCATATTGCAGCCAGGGAAAAAGGCCGTAGCGCAAAAGCAACAACACTTGAACCGTCCAACTGCCCCAAAAAAGGATTTTACGTGCCGTGGCGGGTAGCCAAAGGGCGTATTCGGTCATCAACACAAAGAGCCAAAGCAATGCGCTGAAAAAAACAAACAAAACACTTTGCTTCACCGCTTCCAACTTGTAGTGCGAGCGGATGTAGGCGGCAATATTTTTATGTAGTTGTCGGCCGGTCAATGCAGCTGTTTAGCGAATGGGAATTTTATCGATGCGCCGTTTATGCCGACCGCCCTCGAATTCGGTTTCCAGAAACACACGCACATATTCCAGGGCTTGATAAAGCGAAATAAAACGTGCGGGCAAGCTGAGCACGTTGGCGTCGTTGTGTTTGCGGGCCAGTTCGGTCAGTTCGCGGCTCCAACACAGGGCGGCGCGGATGCCTTGATGTTTGTTGGCCGTCATGGCGGCGCCGTTGCCGCTTCCACACAGGATAATACCGCGTTGGGCCCGGCCGCTTTCCACGGCTTGGGCGGCCGGATGGATATGGTCGGGGTAATCGGTGCTATCGGTGCTACCGGTGCCGAAGTCCAGCACTTCGTAACCTTCACGCCGGAGCATTTCGGCAATGCGCAACTTGTATTCGGTGCCGGCGTGGTCGTTGGCCAAGGCAATGGTGTGCACTTTGGAGTCCATCATCGGGTGTTTTTTTCAAAGATACTACAAGTCGGCCAAAAAAATCAATGGTTTTTTTGGCGCTCCGAAGCCCTTCGGGCTTCTCCCGACATTGCTACGCAATGTGCGGGACAAGTTACGCGGCTCCACAAGCCGTCAGGGCGCCGGCGGCGGAATGAAAATTCCGCTGCCGGCGGCGCAAAACTTATTCCGGAAAACGGATGGTTGCAGCCATTGACCGTTTATTTTGAGCCGGATAAAACGATTCTCCGGTTTTTGCGCCGCCGGCCCCGCGCCTTCGGCGCGGCGCCGGCGCCCCTTGTCTTGTTCCGCCCTCCGGGAGCCTTCGGCTTCCAAGTGGCCAATGCCAAGCCCGCGCCTTGTCTCCCTCCGGCACCGCGTCAGCCCTACGGTCTGCCGCGGGCTCCGCGAGCCCTGACGGTCTCGCTCCGGCGCTCCGCAAGCCTTCGGCTTCCTTGGCCCAATATCAAGGCCACGCCTTGTCTTGCTTCGCGGCTTCGCAAGCCGGCAGGCCCTCGCTACGCTCCGGCCTTGGTCTTGCTCCGCGGGCCTCGGAACCCTTCGGTTTCCTCGGCGGCTCCGTGAACCTGCGGCTTCCAAAGACCAACGTCATTGGCCGCGCCTTGTTTCACTCCGCGGGCTCCGCAAGCCTTCGGCTTCCTTGGCCC
Source organism: Flavobacteriales bacterium (assembly GCA_027023475.1). Lineage (GTDB taxonomy): Bacteria > Bacteroidota > Bacteroidia > Flavobacteriales > Flavobacteriaceae > JAADED01. The sequence continues at coordinate 3,157 of JALVVJ010000094.1, read as the reverse complement.
AATATCAAGGCCACGCCTTGTCTTGCTTCGCGGCTTCGCAAGCCGGCAGGCCCTCGCTATGCTCCGGCCTTGGTCTTGCTCCGCGGGCCTCGGAACCCTCCGGTTTCCTCGGCGGCTCCGTGAACCTGCGGCTTCCAAAGACCAACGTCATTGGCCGCGCCTTGTTTCACTCCGCGGCTCCACAAGCCCGCGGCTTCCTTGGCCCAACGCCAAAGCCGCGCCTTGTCTTGTTTCGCGGCTTCGCAAGCCCTGGCGGTCTTGCTTCGCAGCTCCGGGAGCCTACGGATTCCAAAGGCCTACGCTTTTGGCCACGCCTTGTTTCCCTTCGCAGCTCCGGGAGCCGGCACGCTTCGCCTACGGCTTCGCGTTGGTCTCCCCTCGCAGGCTGCGGAGCCCTTCGCACTTCGCAAGCTCAGTGCTTGGTCTCCTTGCTTGTCGCCGGGCCGGCGGTGCCGTCCCGGCTCTTTGCCGGCGAGCCGCCTGCGGCGTCTCGCCTTGGCGCCGCGGAGACCTGCCGCCTCGCCCGGACTATGCCTCGCCCGGCGGCGGTCTCCGCGGGAATTCTTTTTGTTATTCCCGCAAAATCGTGAACCCGCTCCCCATATGTCATTCCCGCGAAGGCGGGAATCTAGGGGTTCCGTATTGACTCCGTTTGTCCTGCCTGCAAAGTCGATGAATCCGGCCCCTTCCTGTCATTCCCGCGAAAGCGGGAATCCGGGCGCTCCGGTTTGCCTTCTTTTGTTTTTCCCGCCAAAGCGGAATTCCGCCCCGGATGAATTGCCCGTGTCGAGATTTCTTCCCGACATTGCTGCGCAATGTACGGGACAGGCTGGTCGCGCCCTTCGGGCGCTCCGTAGAAATGACGCGCTGCTTCAATGTTTGCAGTAGCAGGGTTTTCTAATATCCATTTGCTCCAAAACAAAATTTTTGGCAAATTAAGACGGATTAAAAAAATTGTTTAATTTTGTTCAAAAATCCTTTTCCAATAATGTTTTACCTGACCAAATACCCGTCCAAAGCAAAGTTGGTTTTCGTAAAAAAAATATTTTCCCTCTTGGCCTTCATCGCCGGGATGGCGATGTATGGCCAGGTTGTGGTGGACACGGTGTTCACCACAGCCGAGGAAATACATTTCGTCTCCGACGATGGGGGCGGAATGTATACCGTTTCCGGCCCCGGTGCCGGTAACGATGGCTTCCTCGCCATCTATGACGAGGGAAGTGATAGCTGGGAGTATAAAAGCTTCCCGGCTAAAACGAACGTTGGGTCAGTACATGATGCCCAAGTATACATGGCGTATACGGTTGGCGGCATCACGATTTCGTACGGCCTTGTGGCAAACTCAGCCACACATGGCTGGAGTGCTGTCCGACGTTATGGAGCTGGAAACTCATCATTTTCGCATGAGATTCCAGTCTACGATTCCGACGTAAAACTATTCGCAGCCGACCCCGGCATCTATGCACGAGTGTTTGTAGGTGCTGGGGGAGATGCTTGGGGGCTGGCAAGCGGAACTTATCTTGTAAAAATAAACACTCAAGATTTATCTCTTGAGTGGTCATACGCTTTTTCTGGAGGATATGATATCGCCAGTAATGACGTTCTCATATCCACGGCAAAAGTGTACCGCGGAGCCATTCAGGCCTTGCCTAATGGCAATATCGCGGTAACCGTTGGAAATTCCAACGGGTATGAGCTGTGGGAGTTTGATCCCACAACCGGTCAAAAAATTGGTGTAATTGATGATAGTTACACCGATTATGACCGGGATGGTACTGAAGAACTTCAGTACCAATTCCACCGCTGGAAGGTGGTGGATGGGGTTCTGTTCCATGAATTCTGGAACGACCCCAACAACTCCCAAGACCAAAATGTGGGTCATTGGGAGAAACTGGAGGTTCCCGGATGGGCACCTCCGGGAAGCGGCAACGTCAATACAAGCTGGGACCCCTCCCAGCTGCAAGTAACGGCGGTGTCGGATTGGGAGACTTATGACTCCTTCGGAATGGTCTTTTCAGACTTTTCTGTCGAGAGTGATGGATCTCTCAAAAGTGGAGGATATAAATTGTCCTCCAAATTGGAGCCCACAACCGGGGAAGATATCTTCTACGGTTGGAGTGGTAGCATAAGAGACAGTTGGGTTCGCCCCAACGGAGATCTTATGGCTATGGGGCTCCACGGGCTGTACCGCTTTAGCGGGCAGCAATACACAGCACAGCCCGGATTGAATCCGGCAGGAACCGGTGTGGTAGAAGCTCATGAAAATGAGCTGTATGAAGGTGGAACTTGGGTTCCTGTTGCAGGAGAAGGAGCGCTCGTGCTGTCGTCGCTTCCGAGCGTTGGAAGTCAGCCGGATCCGTCCTGGTGGACGATTCCCGCGGGATACCACGATGGAGGTCATACCGCGATTATGGAATCCCACCGGCCCGGAGAGGAAGGGCAACTGTTCTTCCGGGTGGCGATTCTGGCCGACAACAACGCCTATGTGGAGGCGTACCGTCGTATTACGCTCTACGACGCAAATCAAGTGAGCGTACCGGAAACGGAAATCAGCGGCTTGTCGCTGTATCCGAATCCGGTGAATAGCTTCCTCACCGTGGAAGCTGATATGAGTGTAGACGCTGTGCGCGTCTACAACACGAGTGGAATCGCGGTGAAGGAAGTGAGCGGCGACACACGCATCTTTATGGGCGACTTGCCCGCAGGCGTGTATGTCGTCGAAGTTACCGCCGGCGAAGCCGTAAGCCGGCGGAAGATAGTGAAAAAATAAAAAATTACATATATTTTCCCCGCGCGATGCGCGGGTTTTTTCTTTGGTGTTATGGTATAAGGAAAGGAATTCCTGCTTCGCAGGAATGCAGTACTACTGGATCCCCGATCGGGGTCGGGGATGACAGAGAAGAGGAAGTGCGCGGGTTTTTTTAGATTCCGGATCGAGTCCGGAATGATAATTTCCTTCAATGTTTTCAGCAGCAGAACCATGTCATTCCGACGGAGTTTTGCCGGCGTCAGCAAGGCAAAACGACAGCTTGTCCCGTACCGGAGGTCGGGAAGGAATCGATACTGTCCCAAAAAGTGTGTAAGGCGCAAAATTCATATTTTTAAAAAGAATAACAATAAAAACAAATAAACTATGAAAGATTTGCACCTTACACAA
>JALVVJ010000093.1 GCA_027023475.1 Flavobacteriales bacterium | reverse complement strand
TCCTCATCATAAGGTTCAAATTGTGCCGGCGGAAAAGCTTCGCCGCGTTGAAGGGCGCGGAGCATTTCGTCGGTCCGGTAAAGGTCTTCTTCCACACCGGCACGGTTGGTATGGGGCCGGGCGTTCAGAATACGTGCTTTTACGGGTTCATTGACGGCATAGCGGGCCGTGTGTTCCAGCACTTGCCCGAAATCCAAATCGTCCAACACTTTGGGATGAATGTAGGCCATACCAGCGAATATCCACGGCAAAGTTAGGGCAAATCGGCCATTTTACGGGATGGTAAAAAAAATCCTCCGCCACAGGGCAGAGGATTAAAGGGGATTTTCTAAGTTGTCAGAGGGCTTCTTCGAACGCGCGTCGGGCGTCGGGTAGGGCAATGTTGAGCAAGAGACCCAATTGGACTTTTTTGCCATCGACCAACATGCCCCATTGGTAATTGTCTTTGAGTTGCATTACAACCACCACATTGTCGCCTTCCAAATCGAGCATGTAGTAGTCTTTCAGTCCGGGGAATCCGGCGCCTTTGAGGGCTTTGTTCATAAATTCGGTTACGCGTTCGAAAAGTGCCGTGGCTTGGGCATTGGAATTGTAGCCGGCGATGGATTGGCCCGTGCCTGTGAGCCAGATGTCGCAAGCTACAAGGGCATTACCCAAATCATCTTTCAGCACTTCAATAGCTTCGTTCAATTTCTTTACGTTCATAGCAATTTATTTTTAGGGTTAACAAATGTCAGATTAAAGCTTGGGGATAAAGTTCCAATATTCGCGGACGAACAATAAAAAGCATTTGCCCCGGGATTACGGGATTTTCGTCAAAGAGGAACACCATAAAATGTTCGTCGAAAAACAAAACCATCATCATTTTGTTATCGTCCAGGTGGATTAAACCGTGGCGAATATTTTTCAAGCCGACAGTTTCCATTTCGTTTTCCAAGGCCGAAGTAAGCGTGGTAAGAGCTTGGAGGTCATATGATGAATCCCCCTCTTCGAAATAAGTTTTTCCGTCGAAGCGTCCGATAAGGGCTATTAGATGGATATTACTATCCACCGATTCGTGAATTTCGGGCATAACTTCTTTGAAAACACTGCTTTTGACAGGACGGGAAGGTTTGGGTTTTTCGGCAAGTTTTGAGGATGTTCCGGCCTGTGTTGCAGTGGCAGGAGTACCTGTATTTCCCGGCTTGGCCTCGACGGTTGAAACAAGTGTAGTTGTATATTCCGCTTCCGGTTTAACAGGAACAGGATCGGTTTTGGATTCGGGTTTTGATAGGGGTTTTGTATTGACCTGAACTTTTTGGGTAGTGGCACCGGGTTTGTCTGCAATGCCAGAAGATTTAGCCGGCGATTTCTTTACGGATGAGTCATTCGATTTGGGGGCAAACCGTAATTTTTTCGGTTCGTCACTGGCCACACGTTTAACGGTTTCGTTGAATTTTTTCGAAGTTTCCGTAGCCGGTTGCTTCGTAGGAGATTTTTTGAAATCTTCCAGTCGCCGCGGATATTTTCGTTTGGGTGCATCTTTCCCCAAAATATCCTCCAAAGTTTTGGGCGTTGCCTTATTATTACGCGACTTTTTTGTTTCTTTTTTCCTAAAAATGTTCCACATTGTATTTGTTTTTGCAAGAGGTTTTTTGCCAAATATAGTAATTTTTTTTCGAACAAAATAAGTATTACCACCAATTTCCTTATCAAGAAAATGACAAAAAACATAAATTTATAATGAAAAGATAAAAATACTGCAATATTTTCGTGTGCTCAGAAAAGAATTTTGAATTAAATCTTAATAAAAATTTATAAAAATAATTTTAAGAACTATAAATTGCACTCATATATCCCACCACTGCCGAATAGTCGCCTGTAATATCGCCACTGGTGCGGTAGTCGATAAGCCGGGGACGTAAATTCAATGCATTGGCGGCGGCTATTATGGCCGTGAGTCCGATTTTGCCGCAGGCCTCGCAATGCACCATCTCCTGCAAATCGCCATGGCGAACGGCTTCCAGGCAATGGGCGTCCAATCGGTTGGCCGTATGTTGGTCGTAGTAATGACTTAAATCGGTGGAAATAACTACCGCAGTGCCGGGACGTCGCAGCGCGCTTTCCAAAACCGGAACCAAACTGCGGTAATCCGCGTCGCCGTAGATCAATTCCACAATCGATGCGTCCGGGTTGTAGTAGCGAATAAAAGGAAATTGGGTTTCGGTGCTGTGTTCCACGCCATGGGCCCGCCGTTCGAACACAAAATCAAATTTTCCGGCGAGGAAATCATATAGTTCTCCGCTTCCGGCCAAGAAGCCGAAAGGCGTTTCGTAGCCGCTAAACGGGCCGATGCTCATGCCACGGAAATACACATGATGCGAAGGGCCTACCACAAGAATTTCACGCGCATCCGTATTACCCAAAAGCCGGTGAGCGGCATTGGCCGTAA
>JALVVJ010000092.1:1125-2505 GCA_027023475.1 Flavobacteriales bacterium | reverse complement strand
CGCCCGTATAAAAACTGTCCCGTTGCAAATAGTCCAAACGGTCCACATCCAATTGGCCGCTGATGAGTTCGTGCAGGAATTTTTTGGGATATTCGTTGCGAAACAAGGCAATGGCCATATCCAAAGCACCTTCCTGACGGCGGTTGATACGGTGCATAACGGCCAAAGACATTTCTTCGTGATGTAAATCCGGCACTATGGCGTATTCCAAGGCATGCGAAAAGGGCCCGTGCCCTGCATCGTGCAACAAAATGGCCTGCAAGGCCGCCAAACGTTCCTCCGCCGTAATTTCCACCCCCTTACGCGCCAACACATCCAAGGCCTTGCCCATCAAATACATGGCTCCCAAAGCGTGTTGGAAACGTGTATGATGTGCGCCGGGATAGACCAAATACGAAAGCCCCATTTGCGCAATTTGCCGTAAGCGTTGAAAGGCGCTATCATCGATGATTTGCAAAATCCGGCGGTCGGGAATCGAAATAAAACCGTGCACCGGATCGTTGATGATTTTATATTTGCTCACAAATGCGTAATTTTTTCAAAATTATGAATTTAAGCAACATCTTTTAGTTTTTCCGCTACAAAATTTCTAAAAAGTTTTATGCACAAAGACGGATGTTTTCCGTTTTTGGTACAAGCTACCAGATCGAATGGACTAAATTGCCGACATCTGTTTCAGCTGTTTTTGGGTTCCGACTTTGGCTCATAAAACTCTTGACGATTGAGAAAAATCCTAATTTCTTCAAACAAAGTAATCATGAGTTGATAATGCAAATGGAGCAATAGTTTAATAGTTTCCACTTGCATTTTCTCCTTTGATGATTTTTTTAGCCGATGAAGTTCCCAAGCGCTTTACTCCCATTTCGATGTAACGCAAAGCATCGGTGAAGTTACGAATGCCACCGGCCGCTTTTACCGGTAGTGGTGAGGCATGTTCAAGCATAATGGCAATATTGTGAGGTGTGGCACCATTGGGCTTTCCGTTTTTGGTTGGATAAAATCCCGTTGAAGATTTAACAAAAACTTTATCGGCTGCATCAGGTCCTAAGGTTTGTAAAACTGTGTCGCGAATCAAGGAAGTTAAGGCCGCAATTTGTTCATCGGTCAGGGCTGCTGCTTCAATAATCCATTTGACGACCTTGCCGTTCCTAAGGCCTAAAAGACTTCCTTCGAAAATTTCCTTTTTGACCAGGTCTGTTTCACCCTGCATAAATGCACGGTAATTGACCACAAAATCCAATTCGTCGGCACCATCGTTAATGGCCTTTTGAGCTTCGGCAATTTTAAGTTTCCACGGCCTAGTCCCTCCGGGAAAATCAATAACGGTTCCTACTTTTACGTTAGCACCTTTCTCATCAATCATTTTCCGAGCCAAAGCTA
>JALVVJ010000092.1:0-1115 GCA_027023475.1 Flavobacteriales bacterium | reverse complement strand
TATTGCCGGAGGTCAGGTTGTTGGTTTGTCATTTAAATCGTTTTTGCAAAAGTAATATATCTTAAAAAACAAGAATGAATTTGGTATTTTCTTGTCCGACCTCTGTTTTGAAAATTCGCAAAATAAGGTATGTGCAACGGTATTCAGGTTATTTATTGTTCTAATGGTGTATTATCCTCTACCAATGACGTACTATGAACCACCGCTTCGTTGTAAAAGTATGCATAGGCCAAGTAGACTATGGGAATAGCAAAGAAAATTCCCACAATAAATGCCAGCAACCCAGCAATAGCCAAAAGAATGGTTAAAATACCCATGATAAGAATTTCTCCAATACACGGCTTAGTGTTTTCCCACTACAACCGAATAGCATCCGAAAAATCGTATCCATCTAACAAAAAGAAGATCACAAACATAAGCCGCACAGCCAAGTAAATCATAAGTAAACCCCATAATATCAAAACGGATATCATCATGGATTCAGTTGGAACTACCAATAATACAAGGGCCAAAGGAATTAAAAGCACAAAGGCTGTAAGACTAAGAATGATCGAGTAAACAAAGTAATACAGAACGGTTTTTACCTTGATATACCTGGAAAATACTTTTCCCAAACTTTCGTATTGGTTCCTCACCACATCCAAAACATATCCATGGAGGTACAAAGTGCCAATGTATATAACAATTTGTACAATAACTTCGATAACAAAAATCAATATAATGAATAATATCATGGAAGTTACTGAAAGTTGCAGGTCGCTAAAATCATTTCCAAATCGATTCACATTTCCAAAAATTCCTTGGTTTGCACCAATAAGTACCCGGAAAAAAAGATTTACCATACTTAGGATAAATACAAGAATAAAAAATACAAAATTAACAAGCAGAAAAACACCTAAATGTTGTAAAGGATTTTTCCAAAAAAGATTCCAAGCTTGTGAAAAGGCTTCAAAAGCAGTAATTTTTTTCATGATTTACTATTTTTATAATTTCGCCATAATATACAAATTTGTCTTCGAATTTTCAATGGTGAAATCGTATTGATTGAAGAACCTATTTTCAATTTTTAGAAAAACCGTTTTTTCTTTTTTGGTTTCCACGCAAACTTGTAGCGG
>JALVVJ010000091.1 GCA_027023475.1 Flavobacteriales bacterium | reverse complement strand
TAATCCGTCCGCCGCCGGCAAAAGGCGGCGCCAAGCCCGGCAGTTCGGCTTGGGCCCGTTCCATATAGTCCTGATGCAGCAACACATCATCGTCCAGGAAAATAAGCACATCGCCACGGGCTTCGGCGACACCGCGATTGCGTGCCCGCATCATCCCCTTTTCCGGTTCGCGAACATAGCGCATATTCCATTGCGGAAATTCCGATTGGAAACGTTCCACAAGTTCCTTTGTTTGTTCGTCATCCGGCGCATTGTCCACAACGAGGATTTCCCAAGCACCGGCATCGAAGTTTTGGATACGGATGCTGTCCAACAACTGATGCAGCATTTCGGGCCGATTGTGCGTGGGAACGATTATGCTGAAACGGATGCCTGTCGTTTTTTCCATAATTCGAAAAGCCAATATGCTATACCCAGCAGGAACAAAACAATGAAAAGGAGCGATATTTTTCCGCCTTTCCGTATCACTTCGGGTTCAAACCGCATATCGATTTTGTGCCGGCCCGCAGGAATACGGAGTCCGCGCAAACTGTAATTCACCTTGTAGATAGGCACGGGCTTACCGTCAATATAGGCCTTCCAGCCGTAGGGATAATAGTTTTCCGAAAATACAGCGAAACCGTCGGCCGGATTCTGCGAGGTATAGGTAAGCGCTTCGGGCGTGTATTTGTCAAAGCGGATGCGGGCAGTGCTATCGGCTTGCGGACGGAAGTTTTTTAGGCCGGTATAACTGTTTTGCAATATGGCCGTATGCCGCAAGTCAGCCGAGCGCAACGCCAGGATTTCGGCATTGTCGTCGGGCACGAATTGCAGGTTTTGCACAAACCAAGCCGGACCGAAAGCCGCAGGATTGGGACTGTATTGCAAACCTTTTTTGTCGCGGAAAACGATGTATTTAACGTTATACATATTCAGCACCGGATAGTGGATGCTATCGGTGAGGTAAAAGTCGAAAATATCTTGAATGCGTCGCGGTTTGGCCGCATGATATCCACCCAGATTTTTGTGGAAGTAGGATGTCATGCCGTCGGTTAGCGGATTACGGGCGAAATTGATGACGCGGTAGTAGGATTGGTCTTGCATAATGGCTTTGTCCACCGGCGTGGGACGGAAATAGCGGTCGATTTCGCGCTTGCTCATAAAATCTTCGTCCCTGATATAGCGTTTGGCCACGCCGCCCAGGTCCAAAATCACCAGAAGGGTAAGGCCACCCGCCACGATTTTGGCATCAAGCCCTTTGCGCAAATATGCCCACACCAAGCCGGCCGCAGCCAGCACAAAAAGCAAGCTGCGAAACGCATCGCTACGAAGCAGGGCTTGGCGGTCGGCTATCAGCGCGTCCAGCAGGCCGTATTGCTGGTAGATTCCGTCTTGGGCGCTTTCAAAGTGGAACAATTGTCCGCCCAAAAGCCAAAAGAACAAAGCCAAACCGCCCAGCGTTCCGGCAGCAATTTTCAGGGCTTTGGTTTTTTGCTGCTCCGGTAAGTTTTTGTCGGTCAGTGCTATAATTCCCAGCACGGCCACCACCGGAAGCAGCCATTCAAGCAGCACCTGCACCGAAGCCACGGCGCGGAATTTGTTATACATCGGAAAATAGTCGATCATCGCATCGGTTAGCCAAGGCAGATGCTTTCCCCACGAGAGCAAAAGCGCTACGATACTCACGGTCAGCATCCAACGAACGGTTCGACCACGCACCAACAAAAAACCCATCAATGCCAAAAACAAAATTACTGCTCCGATATAGGCCGGTGCCATCACAATGGGTTGCTTGCCCCAGTAGAGCGAAGTATTTTCAACAAACTGCCGCGCATCGGCCGGGCGGACGTTTTTTTGCATCAAGGCCCGATACAAATGTGAATTTTCGCCCAATTTTTCACGGTTCGACCCGCCCATAAAACCGGGAATAAACAGGTTTAAACTTTCGGCCGGGCCGTAGCTGTATTCGGTGATATAATTACGGTCGAGTCCCTGGGAAATTTTCCGTGGGCTACCGTCGGGATTTATGGTAACGAATTGCTTGCCGCGAATGCTTTGCGAGATGTATTCGCGAATGGCACTTAGGGAACTCCAATTCATTCCCGTGCCAATGATTACGGCGCCCAACATCAGGGCCATGCTACGCAAAAAATGTTTCCATTCGCCTTTGCGATAAATTTCCCAAAGCCAAAAAAGCCCGTAAATCATCAAGGCCAAACCCAGGTAATAGGTCATTTGGTAATGTTTGGCTTCCACTTCCAAGGCCATAGCCAGGGCCAGGAGTACAAAGCCGCCCGTATATTTCCGCCTTTCGGCGATGAGCCAAACGCCGGCCAACACCCAAGGGAAAAAAGCCACGGCTTCGGCCTTGGCAAAATGGCCCACTTGCAGGATGATAATCAGATAGGTGGAAAGCGTAAAACCCAAGGCCCCCGCCAAAGCGTAGAGCGGCCGCAAACGTATGGCCCACATCAGCACAAAAAAGCCCAGGAAATAGAGGAACAAAAAATTGACCGGCTTGGGAAAAAATTTCAACGCCCGGGCCAAGCGCCCCGGCAGGTTATAAGGGAAATCGGCGCCCAGCAAGTAGGTGGGCATTCCGCCAAACACTGTTCCCGTCCAGTAAACATCGTGGCCCGTGCGCTGGCTCCATTGGATACGTTCGTGTTCCATGGCCCTGAATTGGATGCTGTCGGAGCCCATCAGTTTTTTGCCTTCGAGCAGCGGTGAATAAAGCACAAAGGCCACAACCAAAAAAACGGCAAAGGCCAGCAGGTCGAATTTATGACGTTCCCAAAATTGTTTCATGGCGGAAAATTTGGCTCTAATTTACGGAAAAATCCGGCGTGGCTTGAAGGGGATGATAATGATTAGGGCGCCTCCCCGCACAAGTTCACGCATCGGCGGTTGCTTTAAGCGGCGGAGCGCTTTCGCACCCGCCGGCGTTCACTTGGCGGGGCCGGGCTGTCCGCTCATATTCGCCTCGGGCTGCACCGGCATTTCGGCGCTACGCGCCCCTGCGGTGCGTGGGGCCTCCCGCTGTCGGCCTCCGCCCGCGGGAAAATGCCCGGGCAGCCCTTCGGCTCATACCGCTTCCATCCCTGGCGCTTTTTGGCGCGCGATAAATCGCGCTTGAATAATGAACATCTAACATTCAAACACCGATTTGAGAATTAAAAAAATTCTGAAATCTGAAATCGGTTAATCGGCATTCTCCTACCGTAAACATTAAAGGCCGGCTTCGTCATGCTTATCTGCGCCAGCGGGCGTAGCGGTATCCTTGCGCAGCAGCCGGCGAAAGTTTTTGTGCGGCGGCGGAGTCTCCGAGCTCCGACGAGGAGGCATACGCACGCCGCCATACAAAAACCGCCGGATGGAGGGCAAGATAAGAGCGGAGCACGCGGCCCCGCCTATGCGGGGAGGCGCCCGAAAAAATATTGACCCGAAATAACGTAACTTTGTGGAAAACAAGCATACCCTTATGACGCACGAAAATCCCGAAAAACTCCTTATTCGCGTTCTGCAAATTATGAACGCCCATCCACGCAGCTCGTTCAACTACCGCCAATTGGCCGCCCGGCTCGAACTGCATTCCGAAGAACTCAAACAATGGCTGCGACGCGAACTGGAACGCCTGGCCGCCGAAGACCGCATCGAAGAAACCGCCAAAGGCAAATACCGCATCAAACCCAAGGAAATTTTTGTAGCCGTCATGGAACTGACCAACAACGGCAGCGGATTTGCCGTAACCGACGAGCTGGAAAAAGATATTTTCGTGCCCAACCGCTACTTGAACAAAGCCCTGCATGGCGATCTGGTGGAAGTGCGTATTATCCGTTCGCGCGCGGGACGTAATCCCGAAGGCGAAGTGATACGCATCATCGAAAGGGCCAAAACCCGCTTTACGGGCATCGTGCGCATGCTGCAAGGTTTTGCCTTTGTGGACCCCGACGACCCCAAAATGTATAAAAGTTTTTATGTGGATGAGGAAGACCTGAACGGCGCCGCCGACGGCGACAAGGTGGTGGTGGAAATGACCGACTGGCCACCCAAAGCCGGTAGCCCCACGGGGCGCGTGGTCAAAGTGCTGGGACGCCCAGGCGACAACGAAACCGAAATCCACGCCATTATTGACGAATATAACCTCCCCTACGAATTCGACCCCGAAGTGGAAATGGCCGCCGCCGATTTGCCGCAGGAAATTTCCGGTGAGGAAATCGCCCGCCGCCGCGATATGCGCGACCGGGTTACCTTTACCATCGACCCTACGGACGCCAAAGACTTCGACGATGCCCTGTCGGTGCACAAACTGAACAATGGCCGCTGGGAAATAGGTGTCCACATTGCCGATGTGAGTCATTACATTCGCCCGGGCAGCGTGCTCGACCGCGAGGCCTACCGGCGGGCCACATCGGTGTATTTGGTGGACCGCGTAATTCCGATGCTTCCCGAAGTGCTGTCCAACAATCTTTGTTCCCTGCGCCCCAATGAGGATAAACTCACCTTTTCGGTGGTGTTCGAAATGGACGAAAAAGGAAAAGTTTACAAACGCTGGTTCGGCCGCACGGTGATTCATTCCGACAAACGTTTTACCTACGAAGAAGCCCAGGAAATACTGGACAAAGGCAAAGGCCTGTTCCACGAACAACTGGCCGTGCTCAACCGTATGGCCAAAAACCTGCGCAAACAACGCTTTGCCCGCGGCGCCATCAGTTTTGAACGTTCCGAAGTGCGTTTCCGGCTGGACAAAAAGAAAAATCCGGTGGAGATTTATGTCAAAATACCCATCGACACGCACAAGCTCATCGAAGAATTTATGTTGCTGGCCAACCGGAGCGTGGCCGAATTTGTGGCCATAGAAAAGAAAGGCAAAGTGTTCGTTTACCGCGTGCACGACAAACCCAAAGAAGACCGGCTCGAAGAACTGCGGCGTCTGGTGCTTAAATTCGGATACCGGCTCAATACCCAAGACGAAAAAAACCTGGCCAAGGCCATCAACGCCTTGCTTGAAGACGTTAAACACCGCAAGGAACGCACCCTGGTGGAACTGATGGTGCTACGCACCATGAGCAAAGCCGTTTACACCACCGACAACCGCGGCCACTACGGACTGGCCTTTGATTACTACACCCACTTCACTTCGCCCATTCGCCGCTATCCTGATGTAATGGTGCATCGCCTGCTACAACAATACCTGGACGGAAAACGGCCGCGCAACACCAAGGAATACGAAAAAAAATGTATCCACGCCACCGACATGGAAATCAACGCCCAACACGCCGAATGGGATAGCATTGCCTATATGCAAGCCAAATACATCGAACAATATATCGGAGATGAATTCGACGGCGTTATTTCGGGTGTTACCGAATGGGGTATTTATGTGGAACTGGTGGACACGCTTATCGAAGGCATGGTGCGCCGCACCGAAATGCGCAACGATTATTTTATTTACGACCCCGACGACCAGGCCTTGGTGGGCCAACGCACCCGTAAGCGCTATCAATTGGGCGACGATGTGCGCGTGCGCGTTAAGGGCGTAAACCTGGAACGTAAACAGGTGAGTTTCGACCTGGCCGACGATTTTTCGAAACGGGACAACGGAGCAAAAAAATCCAAAAAGAAAAAGAAGAAAAACAAGAAAAAATCCAAGAACAATAAAAGCTGAATCAGTAAAATACCATGAAAATCAAGCGTATGTTATTGTTGGCCGGTTTGTTGGTTTTGGTGGGAATCGGAATATTTTTTGTTCGCTATCCGTATATGCTTCGGGGTTTGAAGCATGTGTATTTGAAAGGGCATGTTACTTCCTACATTTCCGACTTTGCCGATTATCCGCGCCGCAGGGTGGCTAACGGAAAAGTGCAAGCATGGCCCGAACACCGGTTCTACAACCGCTTACCCTTATCCAAGCGCCTGGAACGCTTCAACGAAAAATACGGCACGGTGGCCTATTTGGTCATCAAAAACGATAGCATCCTGGTTGAAAAATACTACAAGGGCTATACGGCCGACAGTTTGTCCAATTCGTTTTCCATGGCCAAAAGCATCACCATGCTGTTGTTGGCCAAGGCCATCAAAGACGGATTCATCCGGGGTTTGGACCAAAAACTCAAAGATTTTGTCCCTGGTATTCAAGGCCCCTATGCCGATAGTATTACGCTCCGGCACTTGGCTATGATGGCCGGTGGGACCGATTGGGACGAAAACTATTACAGTCCGCTCAGCATCACGGCCGAAAGTTATTTTTCGGATGATTTGGATGCGTTGATCACCGGCCGGGTGCATTTTGTCAAACCGCCCGGACGGCATTGGTTTTATTCCAGTGGCGACACGCAATTTTTGGGCATGGCCATCGTGCGGGCCACCGGAAAATCCTTGGCGGATTACTTGTCGGAAAGTTTTTGGCAACCTATGGGCATGCGCCGCGAGGCCTGGTGGAACACCGACCGGCCCGGCGGCATGGAAAAAACTTTTTGTTGCATTGCATCCAATGCACGTGATTTTGCCCGTTTCGGCAAACTGATGATGCACAAAGGAAATTGGAACGGAACCCAACTGGTGGACACCGCATTGGTTGACGAAATGATCCGGCCCCAGTTGTCCGACATGCCACGCTACGGATTGCAATGGTGGCTATTTGAACACAAGGGCGTCCGGGGATTTACTATGCGTGGCCATTTGGGTCAATACGTTATGGTGATTCCTTCGGAAAACACCATTATTGTTCGTTTGGGACAACGAAAACCGGCAAGCAAACCGGGAACCTATGCCCAAGATTTCTTTGTTTACCTGGACGAAGGGCTTCGATTGACCCGCCAAGCCGGAATAAATTAAAACAAGTGTCCATGCACCGGCTTTACCGTGGCGATAACCTGGAAGTGATGCAACGCATTTTGCGCCAGTTTGCCGGCAGTGTGGATTTTATCTATATCGATCCGCCCTACAATACGGGACTTTCTCATTTCAGGGAATACAAAGACAAATTCTGGGGCCATTACGAACGAAAACGTCACCTGGGCTGGACGGATTTTATGCGCAAACGTCTGATATTGGCCGAAAGATTACTCAACAAAACGGGAAAAATATTCGTTTCGATCGACGACAACGAACTACCGAACCTTATTCTGCTTATGCGCGAAATTTTCGGTCGCGAAAATGTGGAAACCATGATTTGGCACAAGGTGCCGCAAGGCGGTTCCGCCGGACAGGGAAAAATGAAGCGTAGCAAACGTTTTCGCATCGACCACGAATACATTGTAGCCGGTTATGTCAATCATAAAATCACACGCTTCAACAAACCGCGTCAACCCCTGGCCGTCCACCGTGATTACGGTAATCCCGACAACGACCCGCGCGGGCCGTGGATCAGTGCCGAACTTTGTAAATCACGTAACAAATCCAATCCCAACGGTAAAAACTACTACACCATTCTCACGCCGGGCGGACGTAAAATTACCCGTCAATGGCACATTAGCCGCAAAGAATTGGAACGCCTGGATGCCGACGGACGCATTTGGTGGGGAAACGGAAATATTATTCCGCGGCTCAAAAAATTTATTCGCGAACCGCAACCGGTAACACCTTCATCGGTCATTACGGGCATTTCGCAAACCGAAGCCGTGCGTGAGTTGCAAAAAATACTTCCCGGTGTCCGTTTCGACAATCCCAAGCCGGTGCGCTTGGTTAAATACCTGCTGGAAATGGCCACGGGACCGGATGCATTGGTGATGGACTTTTTTGCCGGTAGCGGAACCACGGCCCAGGCCGTTTTGGAACTGAACGACGAACAACAAGCCCGCCGCCGCTGTATCCTGATATCCAACGACGAAAACGAAAGCATCGACCGCGTATTGCTTCCGCGCATCGAAAAATTAGTTCAAATGTATCCAGGAAATAAATGGACGTTTTATTTTTAAAAGTTTGATTCCAAACTTCAATTCAAAACCTCATATTGGGCTTTGCAAAAATCCGTGCATCGCTGAGGTTTATAAACCACAGAGGACACAGAGTAAAGTTTCACAGAGTAACACAGAGGGATTTTTTTAAAGTTTCACCGGGTTACAAAGCGGTGATGCCCTTCAATGTTTACAGTAGCAAATTAAAAATATTTTTAGAAAACTCTGCGCGACTCTGTACCGGACTCCGCGCGACTCTGTGGTTAAATTTTAATAAACCATAGAGGACACAGAGTAAAGTTTCACAGAGTATCACAGAGGGTAAGTTTCCTAAACGCTGTTACTGACCCGGTAAATGATTGTGAAATAATGATGCCCGTCAAAGATTACAGTAGCAGAAAGGATTCGCGTCTTCAATTATTTTTTTTGACATATAAAACTCCGTGTAACTCTGTGCCGGACTCCGCGCGACTCTGTGGTTAAATTTTAATAAACCACAGAGGACACAGAGTTTATTTCACAGAGTATCACAGAGGGTAAGTTTCCTAAACGCTGTTACTGACCCGGTAAATGATTGTGAAATAATGAAGCCCGTCAAATGATTACAGTAGCAGAAAGGATTCGCGTCTTCAATTATTTTTTTGACATATAAAACTCCGTGTAACTCTGTGCCGGACTCCGTGCGACTCTGTGGTTAAAAAATAAAACAAAAATTAAACCACAGGGTGCCCAATGTTTTTTAAAACATAACCCAAAGGGGAAATTCCAAAAGTAATAGGTGCTATCCCGGCAAAGTTTCCAAAGCCCGCCGGATACGTTTCAAAGTTTCGTCGCGGCCCAGCAATACCATCAAGGCAAACAAGTCCGGCCCTTTCAAATCGCCGGCCAAGGCCAGCCGTAAAGGTTGAAGCACCTTGCCAAAGCCCAATCCCTGTTCGCCAATCCAATCCGAAAGTGTCTGTTTGACGGTACCGGCTTCCCAGGGTTCCACCTTTTTCAAAATAGCGAGCACTTGCTCCATGATTTCCGGTGTTTGGCTTTTCCATTGCTTTTTGACTGCTTTGGGTGCATAAGTCTCCGGTGCAACATAGAAAAACGAGGTCCATGTCCAAAAATCCTGCGGGAAAGTAAGCCGTTCGCGCACCAGGGCCAAGACTTTGCGGGTATAATCCATTAAACCGGCGTCGGAACGGATGTCTTTTTGCAAATGTTTTTCAAGCACCGGAATAATCAATTCCAGCATTTGGTCATCGCTTAATTTCTGGAAATGCTGATGCTGAAACCAACGGGCTTTTTCGGGGTCGAAGCGGGCGCCGCTTTTGTTGATGCGCAACAAGTCAAAGGCGGTAATCAATTCATCCATAGTAAAAATTTCCTGTTCTGTTCCCGGATTCCAACCCAGCAAGGCAAGCATATTGACGAAGGCCTGAGGCAGGTATCCCGTTTCGCGATAACCTTGCGTGGTTTTTCCTGTGGTGGGGTCGGTCCACGACAGGGGGAAAACCGGAAATCCGCCCGCATCGCCGTCGCGCTTGCTCAGTTTGCCTTTGCCCGAAGGTTTGAGAATAAGCGGCAGGTGGGCAAATTGCGGCGGCTGCCAACCGAAGGCTTCATACAGCAGGATGTGCAAAGGCAACGAAGGCAGCCATTCTTCGCCACGGATTACGTGCGTGATTTCCATCAACCGGTCGTCCACAATGTTGGCCAAATGATAGGTGGGTAGCCCATCGCTTTTGACCAGCACTTTATCGTCGAGCGTGGAGGTGTTCACCCGGACTTGGCCGCGAATCAAATCCTGCATTACCAACGTGCGGCCTTCGGGGATTTTGAAACGCACCACCCGCGGGGCATCGCTTTCCAGCAGGCGTTTTACTTCACCGGCGGGCAAACTCAACGCATTGCGCATGCACATACGTGTGGCGGCATCATAGGTAAACGTCCGGCCTTGTTTTTCGGCTTCGCGGCGGGCGGCGTCCAGTTCTTCGGGCGTGTCGAAGGCGTAGTAAGCTTTACCTTCGTCCAGCAGTTGGCGGATGTAGCGGTCATAGATTTCCTTGCGTTCGCTTTGGCGGTAGGGCCCGTAATCGCCACCGTAGCCGTAACCTTCGTCGGGCACTATGCCGGCCCATTCCAGGGCTTCGCGGATGTAGTCCACGGCTCCCGGAACAAAGCGTTTTTGGTCGGTATCCTCGATGCGCAGGACGAATTGCCCACCGTGTTTTTTGGCCAACAAATAATTGTAAAGCGCCGTTCGCACGCCACCCATATGCAGGGGGCCCGTGGGACTGGGCGCAAAGCGGACACGCAAGGATTTCATAAGCAATCGTTTTGACGGCAAAGTTAGTCAATTTAGCGGGGACGGCTAAGGATCAGGGCGCCCCGCCGCTCGGGTTCGGCGGCTTCGCCAACGTCAAGCGCTTCGGCCGGCGGAGCGCCCTCGCGCTTGGCGTGCCGAACACCGGCGCCGGCCGGGCTGTCCGCTTAAATGCGGCGGCCGCCCGCTCTTGCCCTGCAAGCGTGACGGGCGTGGCTTCCTGCTGGTCGCCCCGCCGCCACGGCAGGCCTACGGCGCACGGCCACCGCATAACCGCTCCCATCCCTGGCGCTTTTTTGCGCGCGATAAATCGCGCGTCCACAATGGAACATCCCACTTCGGTTGAAACATCCGGGTTTATGCTTGTCGGCTACTGTAAACATTGAAGGCGTCTGTCATTTTGACGAACGCAGTGAGGAGAAATCTCTTCACGGATGTTGCAAGAGATTTCTCGTCGCTCGTCCTTTGTCCTCGCTCCGTCGAAATAACACCGTTCTTCTACCGAAAAAAATTATAGCGGAGCGAGACCGGAGGGCTCGCGCAGCCCGCGGCGATACTGTCCCAAAAAGTGTGTAAGGCGCAAAATTCATATTTTTAAAAAGAATAACAATAAAAACAAATAAACTATGAAAGATTTGCACCTTACACAAGAACAAGTTACAAAAATT
>JALVVJ010000090.1:1071-2550 GCA_027023475.1 Flavobacteriales bacterium | reverse complement strand
GTCCCGGGGTGCCCAATTTATTTCCGTAAATGTTTTGAAAACGTCGCTTTGCTTGGATACGAATTCCCAGGAGAGGTTTCCCTGCCTTTTGGATGCTGCCGCGGGCAAACAGCGCGGCCGAGAAATCGCCGCTATGGTGAATATTGGCGCCGCGGTAATAAACTCCGGGAGCATAGGCGGCGGTGTCGGCATTGTGAATATAGTAACCGTTGCGGTAGGTAAAACGGTCTTCGCGAAACAGTTCAAAGCGGTCTTTGAGCAGGTTGGCAGCCAGCATGAGCCCGGTTTTCCAGCGGTTGCCTGTGGTCATGCGCAGGCCCGCATGGACGTTGCGAAGCCGTTCGTATTGCCAGGGAAAATAGGGTGAGTAAAGCCGGTTGGCACCGAAATTTTTTTGTTGCCATCCGCCTTGGATCAGCAGGCGGATACGGGCATCCGGGCGGTTCCGGTAAACGGCGAATTGTCCGTAGGACAAAAGATCCGTATTGTTTACATCGTCGCGGGTTAGGTAGCCGGTAGATCGGGTAAAATAATGACTAAGAAGGAAATGTCCGTTTCGCCCTTGGGTTGTGCGCAGATTGACGGCGCTGTGAAACAATCCGTATTGGCCCGCTTCGAATAGCAAGTCGGACGGGCCGCCGGTTTTGCTTATCAGATTGACGGCACCGGCATAGGTGTTTCCAAAACCGGCAAAGCCGATACTTCCATCGATGACTTGAACGCTTTGTAATGATGAAGGGTCGATGGGCAGTTGAAGCAAATGATGGCCGGTTTGCGGATTGCCCGTGGGTATGCCGTTGATGAACACGGCGGCTTGGTTGAAGGTTCCACCGCGGATGGACAGGTCGCCAAATCCCACGCCCGCTCCGCCCCCGCGTAAATCGATCGACGGGGTATTTCGAAGCAAGCCGCTAAGCGTGGCATTTCCGCCGCCGGCCAGGCTATCGGGATGTAGGCTGAGGTAATAAGTGTTTCCGGTGTTACCCGGTTCGATCCGGACGACCGACAAAGTATCGGCCGGTTGCGCGCCGAGCACCCAAGCGGTCAAATATAAAATAAAGCCGAGCCGGTGTTTCATATGACGGTATTTTTGGCGGCAAATTTAAGGGAAAAGGGATAAACTTTGTTTTTAGGAAAATACGGAAAGTAACCGATACCTGTCGAGTTTATATCGACTGTATTGTGTTGCGTGAATAAAGGAAATAAATTTGATGTGAATAAGCCGAAGTCCGCCCGTTTGGTAATGGTTTAATCCGCCGGTTGACGGATTATTCAGCGCCAGGGATGGGAGCGGTATGAGCCGAAGGGTAGGCATCGCTTCAAGCATGAAATTATCACACCAAGTTTTGTTCTTTTTGCCGATAACGGCATTGACAATCCTTGCCATAGCTACGGCTATGCCTTCGGGATTGCCTGCTTTGTTCTCGACAAAAATAACTGCAACTTTTCTAATACTTTATGCTTGAAGCGATGCCTACC
>JALVVJ010000090.1:0-1061 GCA_027023475.1 Flavobacteriales bacterium | reverse complement strand
ATCGCAGCCGGCCCATAGCAAACCGCCGCGGCCCGAGGCGAATTTAAGCGGACAGCCCGGCGGGCGCGGCGTGAGCACGCCGCCGGGCGAGCCGGAGGCGATGAACGGCGGCTTGTGCGAACGCCAGCGCCCGGGCGCCCTACTACACCTAAAACAATTCCAACTGCAAAAGCGGTGGCTCCTTGGGATCAATCTCCTTCAAAAATATGGCGAAGTTTTCCCTGCCAACTGGGAAGAAGGCAAAGAAGCCCTCAAACCCGATTTCGAAGGCGTGGCCAATTATTTGGCCAAACACTAAAACACTTTATCATCCTTAGCCGGGTCTTTCAAAGCCCGGTTTTTTTACCTGATGAGTGAAAAGTGCCCTTTATACACCCGTCCGTTGGGAAGGATCAACACGTACCAATAATCCGTGCTTTCCACCGGGAGGCCGTTAAAGGTTCCGTCCCAGAAGTCGTTGACGCCGGTTTTTAGTGCTTTTAATAGTTGCCCGTAGCGATTGTAAATATACAAATCGGCATCGGGGGTATATTCGGAGTTTATTACTCGCCAATAATCGTGGGTGTTATCACCATTTGGCGTAAAGTAGGGCGGGAAAATCAGGTTGGTAACGTGCACCAAGGTATCTGCTTCGCAACCATGGGCATCGCGTACATACACGGTGTAGTCACCATCGGGAAGTTCTTCGAAATGCCCCGAACTTTGATAGGCATTTTGCGAAACCGCATATTGGTATGGTGGCAGTCCGCCCGTGGCCGACACATCAAGGATACCATAGATTTGGGGTGTGGCGGTAATCACAATGGGCTCCAATATGGTAACATGAACCGAATCGGTTACCGTACAAACGCCACGCGTCAAGGTGAGCATCACATCATATTCACCCGTTCCGGATAAAGTAATGGAAGTGTCGGTAGTATTGACCGTGGTTCCGTTGACTTCCCAAATGTAGGTGTCGCCATTGGTAACATTGGAAACCACGGTGGCTGTTTCATACGAGCAAAGGATTTGGTCGGGGCCCAAATCCAGGTCGGGTCTTTCCTGGAAATGCACATAGATGG
>JALVVJ010000089.1 GCA_027023475.1 Flavobacteriales bacterium | reverse complement strand
TTTCGCGCACTTGTTCGTCGGTGAGTTCGTGTTCTTTGAGTTCGGCCAAGCGGTGCCAATGGGTGGGTTGATGGCCGGTGTGCCGGGCCAGCCATGTTTCGAACAAGCGGTGCCGGCGCACCAGGTTGTGGGCATGCCGCCTGCCTTCGGGTGTCAAATGCGGATGGTCGTCGTTACCCTCGATCCAACCGTGCAGGCGGAGGATTTCCAAGGATTGCCTTTTATGGCGGTCCAAACCTGCGGGTGTTTCCTCCGTTCCGAAACCCGTATGGTCGGTTTCGGCAAAATACAAGTGTTTGAGCCAATCTTCGGCCCGGCGGATGGCTTGTTTACCCGGATTTTTTAGCTTGCGCAACATAAGGCAAAGTTAGGGAAATTAGAGGGAGGGAATACATTTTGATTGATGGATTCCTTGGGAAATGAAAGTTTATTTAGTTGTTTTTGTTCGAAAAGGAGGCCGGTAGCAGTAGCCAAATAAACTCAAAATAGACCTAATGATAATTTGATAGTTATGAAAATCTAAAAAATAGATTTGTTTAATTATTAATCTTCAAAATAGTAGAGATATTATGTGGTCAAAATTTATATATTTATTTTTAATTGATGAATTGTTAGTGAATAAATATATTTATTATTAAATTTGAATTCCAGATTTATTAAAAAAAGAGACGGGAACAGTAATATTATGAAAATAAGATACCTTTTATTCTTTTTTGTAACATTTATTATTAAAATATCTTACTCACAAAACATTGACCAAACCACAGTTGATTCGATTATCGGGAAATGGCGAAAACAGTTAAAAATTACACCGAATAGTTTTACTCCTGTAATTCAGCCGGCCTTTCCGTCGGCAGTTGCGGCCAAAGATAGTTTGAACATTTTGGAAAAATATTATTCCGGAAACCGGTTTAAACTAAAAATCAAAGATCAATACAGGATAAATCTTTTCAGGTGGAAAATATCCAAGGAATTGAATGATACGATACGGCAAATAAAGGTTCTGTTTGATTTGAATGATATTTTAAACAATTTGGCTGCCTTTGACGATGGCTACAAATTAAGTACCTTTTCATTGGGATTGGCAAAGGAGATAAACAATGATACACTTCAATTGTATGCTATTGATCATATGAGCAGTTGTTTGGTCAGACAAATGAAAAATGATGAAGTAATCAAGCTTTTGGATTCGACCGAAAAGCATTTTGCGGGAGTGAAACACAAGGTTTGGACGGGTTTGTATGCCAATAAGGGTATTGCTTATGAACAAAAAGAAGATTATAAAAATGCCATTACTTATTACTTGAAATCTTATGAAGTAGCCAATACGTATAATGATTATCGCGCACAAATCATTGCTCAATATAATTTGGGCTACTTATATAATGTTTTGAGTCAATACGATAAATCCGTCGAATTTCTGAAAAGGGTTTATGCATTAAGTACAAAAACCGGCAATAAAGATTATGAAGCATATTCCTTGGAGCAATTGGGCCGGGCTTACGGGGGAATGGATTCGTTGGATTTGTCCGTGCATTATTATCAAAAAGCCCTGAAACTGTTTTCGCAATTGCATAATAAACCCTTCGAAGCATTGACTTATAAAAATATTGCCGCAATATTAATCAATGCGAATAAGCCCGAACAAGCCGTTCAATATGCGCAAAAAGCAGTGGAATTGGCGCAAAATGTTCAACCGGATTTTATTTTGACCGGCGCCCGGCAGACCTTGGCCCTTGCACTTATTGAAACCAAGAGATTTAAAGAAGCCGAAAAACTGATAAAACAAAATGAAGCCCTGTCGGATGAATTGGATTTGCCTACGAAAATTGATCTTTACGAAGGGCTTTATCAAATGGCACTCAAAAAGAAGGATTATAAATCCGCATTGGCTTACTACAAAAAAAGCGATAAACTTTTGGATTCGGTGGCCTACAACAAAAAGATGGAAATGGTTAGGGAAATCGAAACCAAATACCAAGCCGAAAAAAAGGAAAAGGAAAACCAACGGCTTTTGGCCGAAAAATACAAGCAAGAGGCGCTTATTCAGCAAAAAAACAAGCAAAACTTTTTGCTGGCCGGTGGCTTGGGTATGGCCGTGACGGTGGCGGGGCTTTTCGGGTTTTTCTACACGCGCAACAGGCGGCAAAAACGGTTGATCGAAGGCCTGCAAAAAGACTTGCACCACCGTGTAAAAAACAATTTGGGTATCATCAGTTCGTTGGTGGACGAAATCAAGCACCAATTCCGTGAGCCCGGACTACAAGCCCGTTTGAACGATTTGCACGCGCGGATTATGAGCATCCACAAAATTCATGAACAACTCTACAAGGAAAAAAATGTGTATGAACTGCGTTTGAAAGACTATTTGGAAAAACTGGTGGAAAGCGTGCAAAAAACCTACGGGCGCGATGATGTGGAGGTAAACATCCGGGTGGATGAAAAAATCAAGTTGCATCCGCTCAAAACCTTTCCGTTGGGTTTGATTGTGGCGGAGTTTTTGTCCAATTCGTTCAAGCACGCCTTCAAGGACAAGGCCTATCCGGGCCGGATAGATATGGTGGTGGAACAATCGGGCGATAA
>JALVVJ010000088.1 GCA_027023475.1 Flavobacteriales bacterium | reverse complement strand
TCCCCTGGAACGGCACCTACCATGGCGGTGGCGAAACCACCGGTTATGGCGATCCTTCGTTCCCCGACGGCCCCGAACGTTTCCGCGACGCTTTCCGCCATATCGTTTTGCTGTCGCGTCAAGCGGGTGCCCATAACCTGACCTGGTTTTTCCATCTGGACGCCTATGGCGAGCCCGATGAATCCTGGAACGATTTCGAAAACTATTACCCCGGTGATGCCTATGTGGATTGGGTCGGCATAAGTGTTTACGGGCCCATGACACCTTCCGACGATTGGGAAACTTTCGGTTACCGGCTCTCGCAAGTCTATGACCACGTATGCCGGATGACCGCCAAACCCCTGGCCGTGGTGGAAACCGGCGTTACCGAATACGGTTTCGCGGGCGAAGAATAAGCATTTTCCGTATTTTTGTGCAGCAAAGCACACTTTTTATGGCCCAAAAACAGGTCAATTACACCGAAGAACACATCAAGTCGCTGGATTGGCGCGAACACATCCGGATGCGCCCGGGTATGTATATCGGCAAGCTGGGCGACGGCAGTTCGCCCGACGACGGTATTTACATCCTCACCAAAGAAGTCATCGACAATTCCATCGACGAATTTGTGATGGGTGCCGGCAAGCGTATCATCGTCGGGCTGGAAGAACGCAAAATGTCGGTGCGCGACTTCGGGCGTGGTATTCCGCTGGGTAAATTGGTGGATGTGGTGTCCAAAATGAATACCGGTGGTAAATACGACACCCGTGCCTTCAAAAAAACCGTAGGACTCAACGGCGTGGGAACCAAAGCCGTCAACGCCCTGTCGGAATATTTCAAAGTGCAGGCCTTTCGCGACGGACAAACCAAATATGCCGTGTTCCGCCGCGGCGAACTTGTCGAAGAAAGCGAACTCCTTCCTACCGGTGAAAAAAACGGCACCCTGGTCGAGTTTGTTCCCGACCCGGAAATTTTTCCCAACTACCATTTCCGCTCCGAATACCTGGAACGGATGTTCAAAAACTACGTTTACCTCAATCCGGGCTTAACTATTCTGTTCAACGGACAAAAATTTTATTCCGAAGCCGGCTTGCGCGACCTTTTGGCCGAACATATTCCCGAAAAAGACCGGCTTTACCCCATTATTCATCTCAAAGGCGAAGACATCGAAGTGGCCCTGACCCACAGCCGCACCCAATACAGCGAGGTTTACTATTCCTTTGTCAACGGCCAATACACTTCGCAAGGCGGAACGCATCAAGCGGCATTCCGCGAGGCCATCGTCAAGACCATACGCGAGTTTTTCGGCAAGAACTTCGATGCATCGGATATCCGCAAATCCATCGTGGGCGCCATTAGCATCAAAGTCATCGAGCCGGTGTTCGAATCCCAGACCAAAACCAAGCTGGGCTCCACCGAAATGGGTGGCGGCTTGCCCACCGTGCGCACCTATGTGAACGATTTTATCCGCCGCGAACTGGACAATTACCTGCACAAACATCCCGACACGGCCGAAGCCATCCGGCGCAAAATCCTCGAAGCCGAAAAAGAACGCAAAGAACTGGCCGGCATACGTAAATTGGCCAAGGAACGGGCCAAAAAGGTCAAACTGCACAACAAAAAACTGCGCGATTGCCGCGTCCACCTGACCGATATGAAAAAAGACCGCCGGCTCGAAAGCTCCCTGTTTATCACCGAAGGTGATTCGGCCAGCGGTTCCATTACCAAGGCCCGCGACGTGGAAACCCAAGCCGTGTTCAGCTTGCGCGGCAAACCGCTCAATTCCTACGGAATGAGCAAAAAAATCGTTTACGAAAACGAGGAATTCAACCTCCTGCAAGCGGCGCTCAACATCGAGGACGGACTGGAAAACCTGCGCTACAACCAAATCATCATTGCCACCGATGCCGATGTGGACGGTATGCACATCCGCTTGCTGCTGCTTACGTTTTTCCTGCAATTTTTCCCCGAACTGGCCCGCAACGGACACCTCTATATCCTGGAAACGCCGCTCTTCCGCGTGCGCAACAAAAAGGAAACCATCTACTGTTATAGCGAAGAAGAAAAACAACAGGCCATCGAAAAACTGAGCAAGGGCGGCCAAAAACCCGAAATCACCCGCTTCAAAGGGCTGGGCGAAATCTCCCCCGACGAGTTCAAGCACTTCATTGGCAAGGACATACGACTGGAACCGGTGATTTTGGACAACGAACAAAGCATCGACGACTTGCTCCGCTTTTATATGGGCAAAAACACCCCGCAACGCCAGCAATTTATCATCGAAAACCTGCGCGTGGATTTGGATATGGTGGAGGAACTACAAGGGAGTTGATTTGTTCTTGTAGCGATTCGGTTTTTTATTTTTTTAGGGCGCCCGGCTGCTCACGTTCTTGCAAGCCGCGTTGCTTCACAGTCGTTCGCACCGCGGCGCAATCACGTGGCAGCCGCCGGGCTGTCCGCTTAAATTCGCCTCGGGCCGCGGCGGTTTGCTATGGCCGGCTGCGATGTCTCCTCGGTTCCTCGGAGCCTGCTCGCCGGCAGCAAACCATGCCGCGCCGGCATCGCTTCAAGCATAAAGTATTGGAAAAGTTGCAGTTATTTTTGTCGAGAACAAAGC
>JALVVJ010000087.1 GCA_027023475.1 Flavobacteriales bacterium | reverse complement strand
CTCCGCCGCTTGAAGCAACGGACGATGCGCCGCCGCGGCGCGCACCAGCGCGCCGGGCGGATGGCCGGACGTATCCGAATGAAAATCAACAAGCTCTCCGGCCCCGCGGCTTCGCCGCGGGGCCGGGGAGCGACCATAAATCCGCTTCAACGTCCGGCCATCCGCCGCGGGCATCCGCCCGCCGGCGGCGCCCCGAAACCGGACGCCGGGGCGCCCTAAAAATCATCATCCACCGGTTCGAAATGGCGTATCCAATCCCAATGTCCGGCCGGATAAGGTGCCACAATATTGAGCGCTGTTTTTTGGACCGGGTGCTCGAAGGACAAGTGGCGGGCGTGCAACATAATGCCCGGGAACGGATTGCTGCGCTTGGCGCCGTATTTGAGGTCGCCCTTGACCGGATGGCCCGTTTTGGCCAGTTGGGCCCGGATTTGATGATGGCGGCCGGTTTCCAAATCGATTTCCAGCAGGGCATATCGATCGCCGCGGGCCAGCACCCGGTAATGCAGTATGGCTTCCTTGGCGCCGGGTGTGGGGCGGGGAAATACGGTGGTTTTGTTATTGCGCGGGTTCTTGCGCAGGTAATGGATGAGCGTGCCTTGCGAAGGGGCGGGAATACCTTCGACAACAGCGTGGTAGGTTTTGCGAATCCGGCGTTCGCGCATCATACGGTTGAGCCGTTCCAGGGCCTTGGAAGTGCGGGCGAAAATCACCGCGCCGCTAACGGGCCGGTCGATGCGGTGAACAAGCCCGAGGAAAACATTCCCGGGTTTGTTGTAGCGGACTTTGACGTATTGCCTGACAATTTCCAGCAAAGCCGTATCGCCCGAACGGTCGCCCTGAACGGGAACGCCGGGTGCTTTGTTGGCAATAATCAGGTGATTGTCCTCGTAGAGGATGTCCGGCTGCTCAGTATTGTTCGGATGCATTGGGAAAGTCGCCGGATTTGACGTCGTCGCGATAACGTTCAAAAGCCGTTTTCATTTCGGTGTAGAGGTCGGCATAGCGGCGCAGGAAACGCGGGCTGAAATCCTTGTTCATACCCAGCATGTCCTGGGTTACCAGCACCTGCCCGTCAACCCCCGAACCGGCACCGATGCCAATGACTGGAATTTTGAGCTTTTGGGCCACTTGGGTGGCCAAAGCGGCGGGAATTTTTTCCAGCACCAAGGCAAAAATACCCAAGCGTTCGAGCAGTTCGGCATCGCGCAGGAGTTTTTCGGCCTCGGCTTTTTCGCGGGCACGCACGGTGTAGGTGCCGAATTTATAGATCGACTGCGGCGTCAGCCCAAGGTGTCCCATCACGGGAATGCCGGCCGAAAGGATGCGTTCCACCGATTCGGCAATTTCTTCGCCACCTTCCATTTTAACGGCATGTCCGCCGGATTCTTTCATAATGCGGATGGCCGATTCGAGGGCTTTTTTGGAATTGCCCTGATAGGTTCCGAAAGGCATGTCCACCACCACCATGGCCCTGTCCACTGCCCGCACCACCGATTGGGCATGGTAAATCATTTGGTCCAAAGTGATGGGCAAAGTGGTTTCGTGGCCGGCCATCACGTTGGAAGCCGAATCGCCCACCAGCAACACATCTATTTTGGCCGCATCCAAGATGCGCGCCATGGTGTAATCGTAGGCAGTGAGCATGGAGATTTTCTCACCGTTTTGTTTCATGTCGAACAAAACCTGGGTGGTGATTTTTTTGGGTTCCTTTTTGGCGGCCATGGAGCTAATGTTAAAGGATTATTGCAAAATGCCTTCGGCGATTTGGCGCAGCTTGGCCTTGTCGAGCAATTTGATTTTTTTGGCCTTGGTGTAGATGATGCCTTCCTTTTTCAGGGCCGACAAAACGCGGATGACCGATTCGGAAGCCGTGCCGATAATGCTGGACAATTCTTCGCGCGAAAGGGCGATGTTGATATTGCCTTCTTTGTCGGTGCCGAAGGTTTCTTCGAGGTTGAGCAAGGTATCGGCCAGGCGTTCGCGCACCGTGTGCTGCGACAGGTTAGAAATAAAGAGGTTGGCCTGTTTGAGATCTTCGCTGAGCAATTCCATAATACGCCGCGCAAATTGGCGGTTTTCGAGGGCTTCTTCGAATGCCTCTTTGGGAATAAAACAAGCGGTCATATCTTCGAGGGCCGTAAGGTTGAGCGAGGGCGGTTCGTTGCTAATGGCCGACCGGTAGCCGATCAAGTTACCCGATTTGATAAAGCGGACGATTTGTTCCTTGCCCAAAGAATTGTAGCGGGTGAGCTTGCCTTTGCCCGACATAACACAAAAAATGCCGTTGGTCAATTGACCTTCGCGAAGCAGTTGGTCGCCTTTTTTATAATGCTGAACCCGTTTGTATTGGGAAATAAAATCCAGTTCTTCCTTTGAGAGTTCTTTGAGTGCATTCAAGTGCCGGATAAGGCAAAGATTACAGTTTTTCATGGACGGCGAGATTTACTTGACAGGACAAAGATAATGTTTATTTTCGAAAAATGAGTTTTGTCATATTCACCTAAAATCCGCAAGTAAAAATTAGTGAAAGCGTCTAACTGACTGAAAAAAAAGACCTGCAAGCATTTGCAGGTCTCGAAAATTTTCACCAATTTAGGTGAATGAT
>JALVVJ010000086.1 GCA_027023475.1 Flavobacteriales bacterium | reverse complement strand
GGGGAAGGTGTGTCCAAAAAGAAAAAATCAGGCACAAATCCATTACGATTTTACCATTTTTCGCCCTAAAAAAGATAATATCCTTTTAAACTCCTTTGTGTTTTTTGAACTTGCGGATTTGAGGATAAAGATACTATTCTTTTCATAATTTTAGATTTTATTATCTTATGCCATTATCTTTAAATTCAATTAATATTTAAAGTGTTATTTTTTATTTTTTCACAAGCTTATAAATGTTCAAAATTTTTCGTAAATCAAATATGTAAAAAAATGCTGTAAGATATTGGTTTTGTTTTATTAATTTTGAATAAAATTTATAGGTTTATTACTCTTTGGAATTTTTACAATGTGAAATGGTTGTTCGCTAACCATGGTATCGTTTCCAGTATTTAAATGTGTAAAAGTTACTTCGATATTATTGCTTGTTTCAATAATGCTTGTAATATCAACTGTCCAACCACCGGTAGGATAAGCAACGTCTATAATGGCAATAACCATATCTTGCGAGAAATCTATATTTAATTGAGAAAAATAATAATTCACATTAATCCCTTCGGAAATCATTGTTAAAAAATTATTCCATTCGGTTGAATCTTTTATGACATAATTGTCATTATTGAGCACAGGATTTGTCGCACCTTTGGCAAGATTAACAGGTGTGATATAATTAGGATATTGTTTTTCAATATTCTCTTTGTTACAACTTATTAAAGTTGATGTCAATAAAAAAAGTAATACATAAATTGTTTTCATAATGATTGATTTTATACTTATAATTAGAATATATTTAAGTGTTTTTTATCCATTTTCCTTTATTATGTCTGTTTATGCACCTCAACTTTCATGTACAGTTACCCCATTACCTATATTCCCCACATTTTGTTGTGTATAGTTAGTTTTTTTATATCCACAATTTTGTTACTGGTCTTTTTGCTTTTTGGTGTAAATATAAAAAATTTTTCAATTATTAGTTTGCGGAGTAAAACGCCGCCGGTAGTCCCCGCAGTACCCGAAGAACCAAGGATTTGCTTACATTTGTTGTAAAAGTAAGAACCATGAAACGTATATTTTTCCTGTTGTTTGTGCTGGGTGGGACTGTGCTTTTCGCCCAACCTGCTGGCACCGCCCGGTTTGCCACCAATCAACCGGGTAGCCGATACAAGTTTAGCAACATCGTCGTGCTGCCGCATACGCCGGTCAAAAGTCAAGACCGGACCGGAACCTGTTGGAGCTATTCCACGCTGTCGTTTATGGAATCGGAATTGCTACGCAAAGGCAAGGGCGAACACGATTTGGCCGAAATGTGGGTGGCACGCCACGTGTATATGGGCAAGGCCGTAAATTATTTGCGCATGGACGGTAAGGCCAATTTCGCCCAAGGCGGTGAATTTCACGACATTCCGTGGGTGATGCGCCACTACGGCCTGGTGCCGCAAACGGCCTATCAGGGCCTGAATTATGGCGACACCATTCATATTCACAACGAACTGGAAGCCGTGCTCAAAGCCATGGTGGACGCCCTGAACAAGCATCCGCAAAAAGGTCATTTGACCACGGCTTGGAAACGGGCGGTAAAAGGAACCTTGGATGCCTATTTGGGTGAAGTGCCGGACGATGTTACGCAATTCCGCTTCAAGGAAAACGGCAAAACCTACAATCCGAAAAGTTTTTTGAAGGCCATGGATTTGCATCCGGACGATTATGTGGAAATCACTTCGTTTTTGCATCATCCGTTTTACCGGCCTTTTGTGGTGGAAATTCCCGACAACTGGCAAATGGCCGCGGCCTTCAACGTGCCCATGGACGATATGGTGCGCACGGTGGAATATGCCTTGGAACACGGCTACACGGTGGCTTGGGGTGCCGACGTGTCCGAAAAAGGTTTTTCGCATCGTAACGGCATAGCCATTGTGCCCCAAGACCCGCGCACGGTTTCGGATCGTAAGGCCAAGGATTTGTATCTGCAAATCGACGGGCAAAAGGTACCCAACGGCTTTATGCAACCGGTTCCCGAAAAACAAATCACGGCCCGAATGCGTCAAACGGCCTTCGACGACAAACGCACCACCGACGACCATGGAATGCACATCATCGGCATGGCCCGCGACCAAAACGGAAAGCGTTATTTTATTGTCAAAAACTCTTGGGGCAACAGCAACGCCTTGGGTGGATATTTCTTTGTTTCGGAACCCTATTTCCGCTACAAAACCATAATGATTTTCCTGCACAAAAAGGCCGTTCCCAAGGATATTCGACGCAAGGACAAATGTTTTTTCGGCAAGTGATTTCGCCGCCGGATTTTAAAACTTGGCGCCTGCCGGAAGCGGGCGCTTTTTTTGTAGGTAAAGAAAAAACCGGCAGGATTTGCCGGTTTGGTGGAGCCGATGGGAGTCGAACCCACGACCTCTTGAATGCCATTCAAGCGCTCTGGCCAACTGAGCTACGGCCCCTATTGCGGATGCAAATATAGGATTTTTTATTTATCAAAATCAAGTCTCATCGTTATTCCCCTCAAATTCGCAAGTAAAACCCATTAAATCAACTGTAATTTATTGATAAAAAAAGACCTGCAAGCATTTGCAGGTCTCAAAAATTTTCACCAATTTAGGTGAATGATTACACTAACTGATTCAAA
>JALVVJ010000085.1 GCA_027023475.1 Flavobacteriales bacterium | reverse complement strand
CTTTGAATCAGTTAGTGTAATCATTCACCTAAATTGGTGAAAATTTTTGAGACCTGCAAATGCTTGCAGGTCTTTTTTTATCAATAAATTACAGTTGATTTAATGGGTTTTACTTGCGAATTTGAGGTGATAAGTTCGAAGCAAGCGATTATTCATATCCAAGACTCTGATATCGGCAGTTAACTCCTTGTCGGCATGAATAAAAATAAAACGAGAAGCGGGATTAGGAGTAATCGAAAATTTTATTCCATCAAATGGCGGTGGAAAAATCAAAGGGACCGAGGGCTGAATAAAACCTTGGGTGATAAAAGCATTATTATCACCAATAGTAGTAATCAAAGGTTCTCCTATGTTACATTCGATTTTAATAAATGAACGAAAAGGCGTAGTGCTAAATCCACCGGCACCGAATACTTGTCTTGAAACGGATTGGGGAAATAAGTTCAGCGTTCCCAATACAAAACCCAAGATAATCCAATAGGATTTATGTCGCATTTTTTTTTGTAAGATTTTATTGCAAAATACAAAATTTTTTTATTCCGGGTATTTTGACAATTAAAGAAAAATATTCCGTAATTTCGTCTTGTGCTAAATCTGACAGGCATAAGGAATTTCGGACTGAAAAGTGCGCAAAGTTTGGTTACGATGGCGCGCATCCCTTTGATGTGCCGCCCGGTTCGAATTCCTTCCCTGAATCCGGTTAATGATTTGGTCATATTGGGCAACGGACCTTCGCTCAAATCTTTTTTGGAAAACCATAGGGATTTTTGGCAGGATAAGGACCTAATGGCTGTCAATCATTTTTCAGAAACGGAATTCTTTGCCCACGTGCGGCCACGACTTTATACGGTTTCGGCACCCGAATATTGGCTGCCGGATGTGGAAGATGATTTTTTGGAAAAACGCCAACGGATTTTCGAATCTTTGGCGGCAAAAACCGGCTGGACATTGGATTTTTTTATTCCCGTTCCGGCAAGGAAAAACCCTTGGTGGAAAAAGGTTTTGGAGACGAACCCACACATTCAGATTCATTTTTATAATACGATGCCTGTGGAGGGATTTTGGTCGTTCCGGAATTTTCTAATGGATCGTAAATGCGGAATGCCCCGCCCGCATAATGTTATTATCACGGCATTGATGAATGCCATTTGGTCCGGGTGGAAAACCATTTACCTTATTGGCGCCGAGCACAATTGGCTAAAAGACGTGAGTATCGACGAACAAAACCGGGTTTATTTAACCTTACGTTATTTTTATAATGAACAAAACGCCCAACCCGTAATTATCAAAAATCTCGGCAAAGGCCAACGCAAACTCCACGAAATCCTGGAAAAGTTCTATTGGTCGTTCAAGGGTTATCACGACATCCGCCGCTGGGCCGAACCCAAGGGCGTACGCATTATCAACATTACACCCGGCTCGTGGATCGATGCCTTCGAGCGCCAAAGCATCGAATAATTAACTATCCGGCCGCCCAACACAAAGTGGTTTGACATGAAATTCCGCACCGAAATCCATATCACCGAACCGCCTTTCCGCATTCATCACAGGGATAAAATCACCGTATTGGGTTCTTGTTTTGCCGTGCACATGGGCGAGTGGTTGCGTCGCCATTGGTGGAATGTGGACGTGAATCCTTTCGGCAATGTGTATAATCCGGTTTCGTGGTTGGAATTGTTGGAACGTAGCTTCGAAGAACGCCCGCCGCAGGATGACGAAGTTTTTGTTCACAACGGCCAATGGAAATCCCTCCTCCTGCCTTCCCGTTTCAACACTTTGGAAAAAGCGGAATATCTCCGTCAAGCCGCCCGCTTGTTCCGGCAAGTCCGCCGGCGCTTGCAGCAAACCGATGTATTGATACTGACCTACGGAACGGCGCAGGTTTTTCGTCATACGGCCACGGGCAAAGTGGTGGTCAATTGCAACAAAATTCCTTCGGAACTTTGCCGGCGCGACATGCTCTCCATCGAACAAATGAATCAAGCCATAGGCCGCAGTATTGATTTGTTGCGCAAATTGAACCCCGAAGTGCGTATCATTCTGACACTAAGCCCCGTTCGTTATCTCCACGACGGGCTGACCGCCAATGCCCGCAGCAAGGCCCGTTTGTTGGAAAGCATACTGCAACAAACGGAGCAATACGAAAACGTTATTTATTTCCCCGCCTATGAAATCTTTATGGACGACCTGCGCGACTACCGCTTCTACGGCCCCGACCTCAAACAACCCGGCGAACAAGGCATCAACTACACCATCGAAAAATTTTCGGAAGCTTTTTTTTCGGACGAAACAAGCCAATTATGCAAGCGCATTGCCAAGTTAAGAGCGGGTATTTTACACCGCTCCATAGTTCAAAATCCCGAAAACCACCATCAAAAAATACGAGACGAAATTACGAAATTGCTAAACCGGCACCCCTTTTTTAAGCCCGACATTAAAATATAATTCCATATTTCCAAATTTTGATGATTATTTTTGAATAAATATCAATTTTCATTTCCAAATTTATGAATCCTCAAATCCGCAAGTTCAAAAAACACAAAGGAGTTTAAAAGGATATTATCTTTTTTAGGGCGAAAAATGGTAAAATCGTAATGGATTTGTGCCTGATTTTTTCTTTTTGGACACACCTTCCC
>JALVVJ010000084.1 GCA_027023475.1 Flavobacteriales bacterium | reverse complement strand
GGGCTATGATGATGAATTTTTCGGCCAACATGCTGGGCTTGGACAATGCCGCCACGCCTTTGGGGCTCGAAGCCATGAAAGAATTGCAAACGCTTAATCCGAAAAAGGACACCGCCTCCGACGCCCAGATCATGTTTTTGGTGCTCAACACTTCGGGGCTTACCTTGGTGCCGGTGAGCATCCTGGCCCTGCGGGCCGCCCATCATTCGGCCAATCCCACCGATGTGTTCGTGCCCATATTGCTGGCCACTTTTGCCTCAACACTTGTAGGATTGTTGGTTACCATGTATATCCAACTCAAAAATCCGGTTCGTTGGTTGCGTTGGTTGTTCAGTCCGGTTACTTTGATTTACATCGGCTTGGCCCTATTGGCCATATTGTGGCTTTCGTGGTATTTGCACGGAAAAACGCAAGAAGAAATTACACAGTTTACGGGCCTGTTGAGCAACGGATTGCTCTTGGGTATTATCATTTTGTTTATTGCCGTGGGATTGTTGTCCAAAATCAATGTTTACGATGCCTTTATCGACGGGGCCAAGGGCGGGTTCGACGTGGCCGTTACGATTATTCCTTATTTGGTGGCCATGCTTACGGCCATCGGGGCTTTTACGGCTTCGGGGGCGATGGATTTCGTGCTTAGCGGATTGCGCGACTTTTTCGGATTGTTCTTTTCCGATGTGCGCTTTGTGGACGGATTGCCCACGGCCTTCCTGAAACCGCTGACCGGCGGAGGAGCGCGTGCGGCCATGATCGACAGTTGGGAAGTGTACGGCGTGGACAGTTTTGTGGGCCACCTGACTTCGGTGTTGCAAGGTAGCACCGAAACCACTTTTTATGTTTTGGCGGTTTATTTCGGTTCGGTGGGCATCAAAAAAGTGCGCTATGCCGTTTGGGCGGGCTTGGCGGCCGATTTGGCCGGCATCATCGCTGCCATCATCATCACTTACGTTTTTTTCGGGCATTTGGCCTAGGGGGAAATCATGATAATTCATTTATTAACCACAGAGTTGCACAGAGTCCGGCACAGAGTCGCGCAGAGTTTTTATTCCTTTCCGCTACTGTAAATATTGAAGGAGAGTTGTACTGTTACCGGAATAATCTTACATAATATCTATCCTCTGTGTTACTCTGTGAGAAAAAAACTCTGAGTCCTCTGTGGTTACAAAAATTTTTACCACAGCGTCGCACGGAGTAACACCACAAAGATTTAAATGCTTATTTCCCGTGCAAAAGCGGCGTGGTTTGCACGATTTCGATATCGAATCCTTTGAGGGCGGTTTTTTCCTCCTGCATGCGGGCAAAGGTCAGGTAGTTGACTTTGCGGATGCCCAAGTCGTGGATAATTTGTGCGCCTATCCCATAATCCTTTTCGTCCGGTTTGATGGGCGGAAGTTCGTCCCTGCCTTCGCGGATGTTGGCGGCCAATTGGCGGATACGCGCCCGCATCTCGGACCAATTGCGGCTGTTGTAAACGAATATCACCGTTCCGCGTCCTTGCTCCCGGATGTAGTCGAAAAACAATTGCAGTTCACTGTCGGGGCTATGGCGAAGGATGTGGAGCAAATCAAAACTGTGGGTAATGGAAAACACGCGGACGGGTACGGTATCCTCACGGGTCCATTGTCCGGTGGACAGGGCGAAATGCAGATGCCGCTTGTTGATTTGCTCGTAAACGGTCATTGTAAAATCACCGAAGCGCGTGGAAAAAGGAAATTGCTCCAAGCGGCGAATCAAGCTGTCTTTTTCCAGCCGGTAACGAATCAAATCCTCGATGGAAATGATTTTGAGTCCGTGCGTGCGGGCTATTTCTTGCAATTGGGGCAGGCGGGCCATGGTTCCGTCGGGATTCATAATTTCCACAATCACGCCGGCGGGTTGAAGTCCGGCAAGCCGGGCCAGGTCGATGGCCGCCTCGGTGTGGCCGGGACGCCGCAACACACCGCCGTCTTTGGCGCGTAGCGGAAACACGTGTCCCGGGCGCCGGAAATCGTAAGCGGTTTTTCGCGGGTCGATCAGGGCGTGGATGGTTTTGGCACGGTCGGCGGCGGAAATGCCGGTGGTTACGCCTTCGCCTATCAAATCCACCGACACTGTAAAGGCGGTGCCCAAGGGGTCGGAACTTTGGTCCACCATCAGGGGCAGGTTCAGCCGGTCGGCACGTTCTTCGGTAATGGGCGTGCAAATCAATCCACGGCCATGGGTGGCCATAAAATTGATGGTTTCGGGCGTAATTTTTTCGGCCGCCGCCACAAAATCGCCTTCGTTTTCGCGGTTTTTGTCATCGACCACAATCACTATTTTGCCTTGGCGAATATCGTCAATGGCGTCTTCGATACGGTCAAATCCCGAAGCGGGTTCCTGGGTTTTCATCGGCACAAATTTAGTCAAATTTCCCGGCCGTATCGGTTAATTGCAACGAGTGAGGTGCTCCGCAAGCCCTGGCGGTCTTGCTACGCGGCTCCACAAGCCTTCGGCTTCCACAGGCCCGAGCCAAGCACCGCGCCTTGTCTTGTTCCGCGGTTCCGGCAGCCCTGCGGTCTGCCTCCACGGCTCCGCGAGCCCTGGCGGTCTCGCTTCGCAGCTCGGGGAGCCGGCACGCCTGGCCTACGGCGCTGCGTTTGTCTCCCCTCGCAGGCTGC
>JALVVJ010000083.1 GCA_027023475.1 Flavobacteriales bacterium | reverse complement strand
CGCGGTGCGTGGGGCCTCCCGCTGTCGGCCTCCGCCCGCGGGAAAATGCGCGGGCAGCCCTTCGGCTCATAACCGCTCCCATCCCTGGCGCGGGCTAACTGCGTATGTCGGAAAACGGGAATGAAATTATTCTACCTCTTTATTTTTGTCCGTCTTTTCGTCCGAAATAATTTGTTGGATTTGTATTCTGTTTTGGGGTAAATGGTTCACGGCAATATCCCAAATAATTTCATAGTCGATTCCAAAATATTCATGGCTTACCTTATTTCTTAACAAATACATTTCGGCCCAGGGCACATCGGGATATTTTTTCTTGATAAAATCCGGTATTTTTTTGGAAGCTTCTCCAATAATTTCAAAATTCCGGATAACAGCATCCACCGTTTTATAGTCTTGCTTAAAACCATGAAAATGAAGCCCGGCTATATACCCGGCAATCCGGTTCATGGCCCGGAGCATATCTTCAAGATAAAGCAGGTGCAAGCGGCTTTGTTTTTTTACGCTATATATTCTACTTGCTTTAAAATTTGATTTTTTAGTTGGGCTTTAAGCGCATTTTTGGTAACCAAATCAACTTTACGGTTAAATATTTTTTCCAAATACATTTCCAACGAAAAAAACTTCCATCCAATAGGTTTTTTCAATTCAATAAGAATATCAATATCACTGCCTTCGGTATAGGTTTCATTGCCAAACGAACCGAAAAGGCCGATTTCCTTGACGGCATATTCTTGTTCCAAAAAAGGCTTTATTTCCTTTAATTTGGCTATGATGTCTTTCTTTGTCATCATGTTACAAATTTAACTAATATTCTTCATTTAGGTTTGCAAGCAGGTTTACATGTAGATTTAAAACAATTTTGTTTGGTAAAAAGGAAAAATGGTATTATATTTGCTACCAGAATGGGGAAATTTCGCATTAAAATTGATAACGAAAAAACCACATTAGCCGATGTGGAAATCATGCTTGCGAAAATTAAAAGATTGAACATACGTGAAATACCGCTTAACGAAATACGAAAAATTCTGCGATTTTTGGGCGTTACCGAAGAGGCCGGAGGCGGCTCCATCATTCGTTTCCAAAGTGATTGTTTGGAAGGAAACAATTATTATCGTGGATGGTTTACAATCCATATTGTCCACAAAGGTGGAAACAAACAGATGATAAACAGGCGCGATTTTGCAACCTATATGTTTAATCCACTAATGGAAATCATCGATTGTTTGAAAAATAGAAATAAAAATTAAAAATATTGTCAGCTATGTGCGACCCGAAAAAATTGTCATACTATTTGCAACTTCCCTACCGCATCCATGTCGAACCGCAGGAATTCGAGGGCGAAATTTTTTATACGGCTTATGCCAAGGAATTAGGAAAATACAGTTGTTACGGAACCGGCAACTCACCCGAGGAAGCCATTCAATCATTCCTAAGCGCCAAGGATGATTTTATCAGGTTTCTTTGCGAAAAAGGTGAAAAAATTCCCGAACCCGATATGACCGCGCGCGATTACAGCGGCTATTTCAGCGTGCGCACATCGCCTCAACTACACCGCGAATTGGCGGAATTGGCCAAAGAGGCAAGCCTGTCGCTCAATCAATTCGTCAATCAGGTTTTGGCGCATGCGGCCGGGCGGAAAACCACCGAAAAAGACCTCAAACAAGAACTACTGAACGAAATAAACAAAATGCTTCAAAACCAAACCGCCGAAATCAACAAACAATTATCCTACCGGTTCAAACAGCATTTCGGCCAGGAATGGAATAAATACTATGCCGATAATGAATATTTACAAACTGCTTAACTTATAGCCATGTCAAAATCCCGAAAAATATCCCCCGAAGCCTATCGCGATATTCTCAACAGTCTGGTCCTTCGAAACATATATTTGAAAGAACTGAACGCCAAATTTAACGACGAATTTGTTACGGAAAATCTTGAATTGGATATCAACGAACGCTTTTCCTACAAACAAGAGGGACAATTATTGATGATCGCTTACCGTTACCGGCTTACGGCCCAAAACGAGCAACACGAAAAACCGGCTTTGGAAATTAAAGCCACATACAGGGTTATATATCAGGTTCTTGATGACATAAACGTTCCCGATACCTTTATGAAAATTTTCAAAGACCTGACAATAAGCTTGTTACTTTGGACCTATTTCCGTGAGCTCGTAGGAAACATGGTTTACCGGATGGGCTTGCCTCCATTGGTTTTGCCCATGAAACGGGTGCTCACCAAAAAATAAACGACGGGCATACTGCCTTTAAGTCTACTATACTTACGTGCAGTTTCAATTGCCCTCCGGTCGTCCTAAACACCTGGCTTCCGGGATTTATTCTCCGCCCGGGAATTTCCATTCCTAATTTTTTTTTACCTTTGTTACCGGGTTTCATAGGAAAACGTTCCGCACACCGGACATAATACATTTATGTCCGAAGTAGTTTTTTAATCGCATCGGTCTTGATGCATCAAATCGTGCGGAATGGAAAAAAAATATCTTACTACCGGACAAATCCTCAACATGAGTGTAGGATTTTTGGGCATTCAGTTCGGCTTTGCCCTGCAAAATGCCAACGTAAGCCGGATTTTCGAAACCCTGGGCGCCAAAATCGAGCAAATTCCCATCCTTTGGATTGCGGCTCCACTTACCGGGCTGGTGGTGCAACCGGTGATCGGTTACCTGAGCGACCGCACATGGACACGGC
>JALVVJ010000082.1 GCA_027023475.1 Flavobacteriales bacterium | reverse complement strand
CACGCCGCCGGGCGAGCCGGAGGCGATGAACGGCGGCTTGTGCGAACGCCAGCGCCCGGGCGCCCAAAAATAAATACCAGACTTGATATTTTCCATAAATTTAGA
Source organism: Flavobacteriales bacterium (assembly GCA_027023475.1). GTDB lineage: Bacteria > Bacteroidota > Bacteroidia > Flavobacteriales > Flavobacteriaceae > JAADED01. The sequence goes on along the minus strand of JALVVJ010000082.1, from coordinate 2,628 downwards.
AAATTGTGTTTTGTTTCCTGTTTACATATTGTAACTTTTATTACCTTTGTAGTGTAAACCAAAACCACTTTGCCATGAAAACCTTGTTGTCTTTTTTGTTTTTCGTTTTCACTTTTGTGGGAAGTTTTTCCCAGAACGGTTTCAAATACAAGGCTTTACTGTCCGAAAACGGATCCGTATTGGCAAACCATACGGTGGCCATACGATTTTCCATTTTGGATAGTGGGAGTAGTGAAATTTATAAAGAATCACACAGCGGTAATACGGATGCCAATGGTATAGTTGCCTTCAACATAGGTGAAGGAACGGTGATTTCAGGAGATTTTTCCACCATTGATTGGAGCGCCGGGCCGTATTTCCTAAAAGTGGAGATCGACACCGGAAGCGGTTACCAGGATTTTGGCACCGGTGAATTCAAATACGTTCCCTTTGCCAAATATGCCGTACAAGCCGGCGGTGTCGCCCCCGGCGCCATCAAGCTCAATGACCTGGCCGATGCCCGTTCCGATGATGACGGAAGTGATGATGGTTCTTCAATTTTTATTGGTATAGATGCGGGACTTAATGATAATCAAACGGATAATTCCAATGTTGGTATAGGATATTTTAGTTTACGCAATAACACTTCCGGTTTTAATAATGTTGCCGTAGGTTATAAAGCTATGCTATTAAATACCACCGGGCAACTGAATACGGCAGTAGGCAACAAAGCACTCTATTCCAATACGAGCGGTCAAAATAATTCCGCTTTCGGTGTGCATGCATTATATTCAAATACAACCGGGGAATTGAATACGGCGTTTGGAACCTATACGCTTTTTATGAATACAACCGGTGATGATAATAGTGCTTTCGGAACATTTGCACTACGGCAAAACACAACGGGCAACCAAAATACGGCCGTGGGTTATTCTGCGCTCTATCATAATAATAGCGGTAATTCCAATACGGCTCTCGGATATTTGTCACTTTTTTCAAATACTACCGGATATGAAAATGTGGCTACGGGGTATTATGCTCTTTATTCAAATACCAGTGGAATATATAATACAGCCTATGGTTCATTAGCTTTAAATTTCAACACCACCGGTCATTCCAATGTGGCCATTGGGGCAAAAGCATTGTATCATAACACCGACCGCAGTAATTTGGTGGCCGTGGGTGATTCGGCCTTATATCATAACGGACAGGGGGCCACATTATCATATCATGCCACCGCTAACGTTGCCATTGGTTCCAAAGCACTGTATTTAAACACAATAGGGGATAAAAATACCGCCTCCGGTTATAATGCCCTATATTCAAACACCGACGGCCATTCCAATACCGCCATTGCTTACAAAGCCTTATATTCAAATACTACGGGGCATTCCAATACCGCCATTGGCAGGGGCGCACTGTTTAGTAACACTACCGGATATTACAATACGGCAGTCGGGAGGTATGCTTTTCTTTACGGGTCAAATTATCACAATTCCGCGGCTGTGGGCTACAATGCCCAACCCTCTGCAAGCAACCAAGTTCGTATTGGCAACAGCTCGGTTACCAGCATTGGCGGCTATGCCAACTGGACCAATGTTTCGGATGCGCGTTTCAAAACGGATGTGCGGGAAAATGTGGTGGGTTTGCCTTTTATTATGAAACTACGCCCTGTAACCTACCGCTTGGACATGGATGCCATTGCCAAGTTTAACAAAACACCCGATAGCCTTCGCTTGCCGGAGGCCGAACGTCAAAAAGCCGCGGAAGTGCAAACCGGCTTTATCGCCCAAGAAGTGGAACAAGCCGCCCGTAGCGTTGGCTTTGATTTTCACGGCGTGGACAAACCCAAAAACGAAAATGACCACTACGGCCTCCGCTATGCCGAGTTTGTGGTGCCTTTGGTGAAGGCGGTGCAAGAGCAGCAGGAAATAATCCGCAAACTAAAAGCCAAAATCCAACGCCAGGAATCCCGTTTGCAGGCCCAGGAACAACGCATAGCGCGATTGGAACGAATGCTTATGCAAAATAACCGGGGGAATTAATCACCCCCATTTTTGCTGCCTCATCGCAACTCCCGGGCGTTTTTGGCGCCAGGGAGTTGTTTTTTTAACAAAAAACGACCCGCTCCGGCTATTTCCCGGAATGGCTTTTGTCGAATCAAACGGCCTGTTCGTGTGTCCAAAAGCAGGGTTCGTAAAAAAATCCTGCAATCCGCTTTTTCGGGCACGGAATATGATGTAGTTTTGGTATTGGAAACCAACAAGTTAGACCCGATAACTTCAAAGCTATGAAAAGAAAAGCCACCAAAGGTATTTTAGCTTTTTTTCCGGCCAAACGGATAAAAACCTTGCTACGCAATGCCCTAACGGCCGGTTTATGGATGATATTACCGACATATCTGCAAGCCCTGATGGCCATTAACACTGACGGCAGCCAACCGGACAACTCCGCCATGCTGGATGTTAAAAGCACCGATAAGGGGATACTCATTCCCCGTATGACCCAAGCCCAACGCGATGCCATCAACGCCCCCGCCACGGGCTTGTTGATTTACCAAACCGATAACAACCCGGGGTTTTATTATTGGGATGGAAACAATTGGGTATCGGTAGAAGGAGCTAAAAAAATTGATGATTTGATTGACGG
>JALVVJ010000081.1:552-2787 GCA_027023475.1 Flavobacteriales bacterium | reverse complement strand
ATTTAGGATTGGTGATGGGTTACGAAAAGGCCGACGTAAGCAAAGTGCGCTTGTTTTTGGACAAAAGCTACGAATTTCCGGTGGATATGTTGCACTTGAATTGAGAATTCAACGTTAGTCAGGCATAAAACTTAAATCGGGAGCATGGTTGCTCCCTTTTTTACTTATTAGGTGTTCAACCGAAAATGACCACTTGTATATGTTTTGTTGCTTGGGAATTTTGGTAATTTATTATTTAAAAAGGTAGTACGGCAGGATAATAATCCGGATATTACTAATTTCAAAAAGCCAAAAGGCTTATAACTTCCAAATTTGTAAAGAAGAATAAACGGGCATAAATCGAACACACTACAATTTTTGTAATTTTGCTTAAATGAATTGTAATGGGCTTGCCTTTCGATATTCCCAAGCTGAAAAATCAAGATTCGGGGCGGTTTTTTCTGATTGCCGGGCCTTGTGCCATCGAGGGACGGGATATGGCTTTGCGCATTGCCGAACAAATTGTAGAAATAACCCAACGCTACCGGATTCCTTATATTTTCAAAGGAAGCTACCGTAAGGCCAACCGCACCCGGCCCGATAGTTTTACCGGCATTGGCGATGAAAAAGCCCTGAAAATCCTGCGCGAAGTGGGCGAAACTTTCGATGTTCCCGTGCTCACCGACATTCATTTACCCTCCGAAGCCGCCATGGCCGCCGAATATGTGGATGTGCTTCAAATTCCCGCCTTTTTGGTGCGCCAAACCGATATTATCGAAGCCGCAGCCCGCACCGGCAAGCCCGTAAACCTGAAAAAAGGCCAATTTATGGCCCCTGCATCCATGCGTTTTGCCGTGGAAAAGGTCCGGCGCCAAGGCAATTCGAAAGTAATGATTACCGAACGCGGCACCATGTTCGGCTACACCGACCTGATTGTGGATATGCGGGGTTTGCCCCTGATGCGCCGTTTTGCTCCGGTGGTGCTCGATATTACCCATTCGCTCCAACAACCCAACCAAGCCGACGGGGTAACGGGCGGTCGCCCCGAACTTATTGCCACCATTGCCCGCGCCGGGGTGGCAGCAGGAATCGACGGAATTTTCCTGGAAACCCACTACAACCCGGCCGAAGCACGCTCCGATGCGGCCAATATGCTCCCCCTCGACCGCTTGGATGATTTGCTTGCCCGATTAATTCGCATACATGAAGCGTTGGAAGTCAGCCATTAGACTTCTGGGATTCGGATTTCCCACGGCCTTTTTAGTGGTAGCCGGCGGTGTTTATTTTTACTTACCGCGCCTGGTGGCCGAAGTGCGAAATCCGTTGGCCGGACATTTTAATCCCGCCATACTACGAATCGAAAAACCCGAATTGACGAGCCGGGGCATACGGAATGCTTTCGGTTTTCGCATCCGTGTGAACGACAGCATTCGACTGTCGGCCTATGAAGTGCCGGCCGCAGGCCGGGCCAGGGGAACCATTGTGGCTTTGCACGGCTACCGGTCGAACAAAAACCGGTTTTTGCCGGCCGCCGGATATTTTTCGAAGCACGGATGGAACTTTATTGCCGTTGATCTGCGTGGGCATAACGAAAGTGACGGCCGTTTTACGGGTTTTTCCTATTACGAGCGTCGTGACCTGAATGCCTTTCTCGACAGTTTGAAAAAAAACGGACACATCCGGCGGCCCTTGGTGCTCTACGGCCATTCGATTGGTGCGGCCACGGCAGTGTTTACGGCAGCACATCGCAAAGATGTCGACGCCCTTGTGCTCGAAAGTTGTTTCGATAGGTTCGGAGACCTCATTCCCAATTATTTGGATTACTACACGGGCGTCTCCCGGTTGGGCACGGGCTCAATGGCACGCAACTTGTTCGAACGGCTTCGCATTCCTCCGGACAGTTTGAACCCCGTCGATGTGGCACCGGAAATCGGTATTCCCGTGCTTCAAGTGCAAGGCGATGCCGACCCGAAAGTAAAACCTGCCCAGGCACGACGATTGTTTGAACGCTGGGCATCGACGCAAAAACAATGGATAACAATACGGGGTGGCACCCATAACCGGCTTTGGTTGCCCGACACTACGATCTATTTTGAACGGCTCAATGCTTTTCTGACACATGTGCTGCCAGAGCATCCAATGCCGGCCGAAGCGACGAAATGATTTTTTTCCGGGCCGTTTCCAAATCGAACCATTCAACCCGGTCGATTTCGGGAAAACTTTTTTGGCGGCCCGAATGTGGCGGCCATTCTATGC
>JALVVJ010000081.1:0-542 GCA_027023475.1 Flavobacteriales bacterium | reverse complement strand
CGAATTGCTATGGAATTTTTCCAAAGGGGGTTCCCATGCTACTGCCCACAGCCGGTTGGATTTTCCATGCCGGGAAAATTCGCCCAAGTAAATCCAAGGCAATTCCGGGGGCATGGGCCAACCTGTTTCCTCGGCAAGTTCGCGTAAGGCGGCCTGTTTTGGTGTTTCGTTTTCGTTGACCAAGCCCTTGAACACCGTCCAGGCACCTTCGTCTTTGTTTTGCCAATAGGGCCCGCCCAAGTGCCCCAAAAGCACCTGCAAGCGGCCGTTTTTCCGGCGCCAAGGAATAATACCGGCGGATATTTTACGCATTAATAATGCATTTAAATTGGTCTGCAAATGGTATGCAAAATTATCTCATGTCCTAAAATAGGGATGTTTTGCTATAAATTTTTGTTTCTTTTCAAATTACAAGCAATGCGTGCCGCGGCACGGGCATTGGCTTTGAGCAGGGCCAAATTGGCTTGCATGCTACGACCGCCGGTCAGTTCCTTGATGCGGCTGAGCAAAAAAGGCGTAATTTCTTTGCCACGGATGCCGGC
>JALVVJ010000080.1 GCA_027023475.1 Flavobacteriales bacterium | reverse complement strand
GTCAACGGCTGTGTGGACGGCGTGGAATGTACCGAGGAACAGCACCAACTGAACCGCCGAACCGAGTTTAAGATTATTAATTGTGACGAAATAGGCGCCCGGCAGTAGAGTGGGGGATATTCATCGCCCCAAGGAAGCGGCATTAACTGCAAAACAGATAAACAAAAATCCCCGCCATCGGCGGGGATTTTTTATGTCCGTGTTTTCGAATTACCCCAAATATTGCTTCAAAATCTTGCTACGTGAAATGTGCTTCATCCGCCGGATGGCTTTTTCTTTGATTTGACGCACACGTTCGCGCGTAAGCCCGAAAGCCGACCCGATTTCTTCCAAAGTCATCGGATGATTGCCGTTGAGCCCGTAGTAGAGCCGGATAACGTCGGCTTCGCGCGGGCTAAGGGTTTTGAGTGCCCTTTCGATTTCCTGACGCAGGGATTCTTGCATCAATTCGTTGTCAGGATGTGGCATATCGCCGGCTTTGAGCACGTTATAAAGGTTGGAATCCTCGCCTTCCACCAAGGGAGCATCCATCGACACGTGGCGCCCGGCGTTTTTGAGCGATTCTTTGACGTCCTGAACGCTCATATCCAACTCTTCGGCCAATTCTTCCACCGAAGGCGGGCGTTCCAATTCTTGTTCCAACTTGGAGTAGGCCTTATTGATTTTGTTAATCGACCCGATTTTGTTCAAGGGCAGACGAACAATACGCGACTGTTCGGCCAGTGCTTGCAGGATCGACTGACGGATCCACCAAACGGCATAGGAAATAAATTTGAAACCGCGCGTTTCGTCAAAACGGCGGGCGGCTTTGATAAGCCCCAAATTGCCTTCGTTGATCAGGTCGGGTAAGGTAAGTCCTTGATTTTGATATTGTTTGGCTACCGACACCACAAAACGAAGGTTGGCCTTCACCAGTTTTTCCAGGGCTTCTTCATCCCCGGCCTTGATGCGTTGGGCCAATTCCACCTCTTCGTCCGCCGTGATCAAATCCACCTTCGCGATTTCTTGAAGGTATTTGTCAAGCGACGCGGTCTCGCGATTGGTTACCTGTTTGGTAATTTTTAGCTGCCTCATAAAATATCGGGATTTGGTTGTTCACTTATATATACGAACAATCCCCGAAAAAGTTACAAAATATAAAGCACTGATAATCAACCAAAAAGAAAGAGGCACCTAGCGGATTCGAACCGCTGTACGAGGTTTTGCAGACCTCTGCCTAGCCACTCGGCCAAGGTGCCTTGATTTCGAGCATTGCAAATATAGGAATTTTTGACAAAGCCGCTATGTTATGGCGCAGGATTTTCCGGATTTATACATTTTGGATTATTTGGGCGCCCCGGCGCCGGGTTTCGGGGCCCCGCCGGCGGGCGAACGCCCGCGGCGGCCGGCCGGAAGTAAGTTCTTGTTGACATAACGACATTCGTCCCGTTCCGGCCGGCCGCCCGGCGCCTGCGGCGCCGCGGCGGGGCATCGGCCGCTGCTTCAAGCGGCGGAGCGCTTTCGCACCGGCCGACCCGAAATCCGTCGCCGCCGGGCTGTCCGCTCAAATTCGCCTTGGCAGCTCGCTGCTTTTGCGCGGGCGCGCGTGCCGCGCGCCCGCGCCCGCCCTTGCGTGGGGCTTCCTGCCGGTCGCCTCCGCAGGGCGGAAAAGCATACTCGCCGCCTACGGCTCATAACCGCTCCCATCCCTGGCGCGGTTTTTTGTCGAAATGTGTTCGTTATCTCAGTTGCAAGTGAATATGGTCGTCGTGCCTGACCGACCGGCAGCCCTGATACCTGATGCGCGGGTCGGTCAGGTGCAGGCGTTGTTTCAGGTGCGGTTCGATAAATATTTTGCCCAAACGCTTACTTCCCAAAAAACTTTCAATGAGTCGTTTTGTTCCGCTTGCCGAGAAAACCAGCTTGCTGTTAATACGGCCCAATGTCAGGTAGCGGGTAAAACCGTAATGCCGGTAGCCACGGTTCCGGCATTGCCTCATTTGATTGGGTTCGCCCGGTTTCGGCCCTTCAAAAACGCCGTATCCGCTGACGGATTTTTGTTTGCCCGTGATTTTTCCGTCCCGGGTTTGATAAACAAAGGCAATATCGATTTTCTTCCCGTCGTTGTGGCTTAAATGCGGCAGCAGCGGGAATCCGTAGCAAAACGGAAAGTTGGCGTCCAAATACCGTATTTCAATGGCAGTGCCGGCAAGCCGGTTTTCCGCCTCGTGTAGCATTTTGTTCATTTCGGGACGAACGTAATTGCGATTGAGCAAATCGGTCAAGAAAAAGGCGGGTTTGATTTTGGATGTATGGCTAAGTTTTTCCCGTCCGAGGACGGAAGCAACCGGTGGAACGAGCAGTAAGGTAACAAACAAATATAGTGCAAGAAATACCAAGAGGGTTTTATATCTTGGTTTTACAGGCCATTTCCGGGCCATCCAAATGCTCAATAAATAAATCACGCCGCCCACTTGCGTCAATATGGTAAGCAAGACAAAAACCAAGCTGTGAAAAAGGAATAGTGCAATTTTTTTCAATGCGAAATATTATAACATATCAAAGATAATAAAACGCACAAATAAATTGTGGATTTTTTTGCGGTTTATAGTTGAGCTTATGTAAAAATCAGTGTTGTAGTAGTAAAATGCGCCAGCGGGCGCAGCGGTTACGGGCCGGCCGGGCGCCCGGGCATTTCCCGCGGGCGGCGGCTGACAGTGGGAAGCCCTACGCACCGCGGCATCCGAAATGCCGGTGCGGGCGGCCGGCCCGTTTGAGCGGAGCACGCGGCGGCTACCGCGTGAGGAACGGCCGGCGTGAGCGTGCTCCGTCATCGCGAAACGGCGGCCGTGGCGCCGCCCCGGCGCGCTCCGCGCGCCGGGCGGGTGGCCGGACGTAAACCTTTGCAAGTCAATACGGTTCCCCGCCCCGCGGCGAAGCCGCGGGGCGGGGAACGCATCCTACCCCCCAACGTCCGGCCATCCGCCGCGGGCATTCGCCCGCCGGCGGCGCCCCGAACGCAGGCGAGCGTAGCGAGTCCCGCCTCATGAATGCGCCACAATGCAAACATCGTGAAGCAGTGTGGCACGCAAGAATGAGGGCGGGGTAGCCGGGCGCCCTTATTTAGAAAAAATAAAAATATCGTAATTTTGCTTGATAAAATTTGAAAAATGATGAACGACGAAACTGTCAAAGCGTGGCTGAAAGAAGTTAAGTATAAAGACAACAACATTGTGGATGGCGGCCAAGTGGTCAAAGTGGAAGCCAAAGACGATATTTTCGGCAAGCAAGTGAGCGTGGACCTGGTGATCGATTCGCCGGCCATTCACGTGAAAAAGAAATTGGAAGAAGACATCCGCGACCTGATTGCGCGTAAGGCCGGCCAGGACGTGGAGGTAAAACTGAACATCAAAGTGGTGGTGCCCGAAAACGAGAAAATGAAGCCCATCGAGCGTATCAAAAACATCATTGCCGTGGCTTCGGGTAAAGGTGGCGTGGGTAAATCCACCGTTACGGCCAATCTGGCGGCATCGCTGGCCCAAATGGGTTTTCGCACCGCCATTCTGGATGCCGACGTTTACGGGCCGTCCATTCCCTTGATGTTCGACGTGGCCAATGCGCGTCCGCACGCGGTGAAGGAAGGCGACAAGACCTGGATTATTCCCGTGGAATCCTACGGCGTAAAAATCCTGTCCATCGGCTTTTTTGCGCCGGCCGACCAAGCGGTGATTTGGCGGGGTTCTATGGCCAACTCGGCCTTGAATCAACTGATGTTCGATGCCAAGTGGGGCGATTTGGACTTTATGCTCATCGACCTGCCGCCGGGCACCGGTGATATTCAACTTTCGGTGATGCAAATGGTGCCGGTTACCGGAGCCGTGGTGGTAACCACGCCGCAAAATGTGGCCGTGGCCGATGTGCGCCGGGCCGTGAATATGTTTGCCAACCCCAGCATCAATGTGCCGGTGTTGGGTATTGTTGAAAATATGGCTTACTTCCAGCCGGCCGAATGCCCCGAAAACAAATACTACATTTTCGGCCGCGAAGGCGGTCAGCATTTGGCCGAACAGTTGAACCTTCCCTTGCTGGGTCAGGTGCCGCTGGTGCAAAGCATTCGCGAAGCGGGTGATGTGGGTCGTCCGGCTGCACTGCAAAAAGACACCGAAGTGGCCCGTATTTGGGAAGAAATCACCCAAAACACGGTGGAAAAAACCGTGGAACGCAACAAAAAACTTCCGCCCACCGAAAAAATCCGCATCACCAATCAAGCGGGATGCAGCGTAAAATAATCCGGCAATGACACAAAATTTGCCCTTTGACGAACGCCTGAAATCCGCGGTAAACGAAATCCGTGCATTCCTACGGAAAGACGGGGGCGATTTGCGTATTGTCAAAGTCACCAAAACCCAAGTGGTGATTCAGTTTATGGGCAATTGTATGCATTGTCATATAAAAAATGTATCTTTAAACACGGGAATTAAGGCAATTTTTAAAAAACACCTCCCCGAGATAAAAACCGTAAAAGAATTGTAACCTATGACTAATGCCGACATTATTCGACAAAAATTCGGTGATATTTTCGAAGAAGATCTCATCGAAGACCTGGCCAAAGATGCCATTGTAACCCCTGTGCTCGAAGGTAATAAGCTTATCAAAAGGGGGACATCGTTCCAGTATATTGTTTTACTTTTGGACGGCACGATGAAAATAACGCGCACCGACGACGAAACGGGGCAGGAACACTTGCTGTTCTATCTTTCGGGAACCGATTCCTGTGCAGCCACTTTCGTGCTGTGTAACAATAAGTATAATGTGAGCGAGATTGATATGGAAGCCGAAACCGATTCGATGGTTTTGCTTATTCCACGTAGCAAAATGAACGATCTTTTGGCCAACTACAATTCGTGGCGGAATTATGTGCTGGAAACCTTTGGCGAAAAAATCAAAGAGTTCCTCGACACCTTGGACAGTATCACCTTTATGAAATTGGATGAACGATTGATACGCTATTTGCGCGACCGTGCCAAAGTATTAAATACCAATGAATTGGAAATTACGCATCAGGAAATAGCCAAGGATTTGACCACTTCGCGCGTGGTGATTTCCCGCCTGCTGAAAATGCTGGAACGCGACGGTCATATACGGCTGCACCGTAATTTGATCGAATTGGTGGATCTTTAATCGCACAACGATGTTCGTTTGGACCTACAAGGCCAATTTGCGTCCCTTTATCGACGGACTGAAAAAGCAAGGGCAAAGCATTGGATTCGTGCCCACTATGGGCGCTCTGCACAGGGGGCATTTGGCCTTGGTCGAACGTTCGCTGCACGAGAACGACCACACGGTGGTCAGTATTTTTGTCAATCCCACCCAGTTCGACCGCAAACAGGATTTGGAAACCTATCCGCGTTTTCCCGAAAAGGATTTGGCATTGCTGGAAAAGCTGGACCCTGAAATGATTGTTTATTTGCCGGTGGCCGAAGATCTTTACGGCGGGCCGGTGCAACGCGAGCATTTCGATTTGGATGGCTTGGACCGGGTGATGGAAGGCCGGCACCGTCCGGGTCATTTCGACGGCGTGGCCACAGTGGTCAAACACTTGTTCGAGGCCGTGCGGCCCGACAGGGCTTACTTCGGTGAAAAGGACTTCCAGCAATTGCGCATTATTCAAACTTTGGCACGGAAATTGAACCTTCCTTTGCAGATTGTTCCGGTGGAAATCCAACGCGAAGCCGACGGACTGGCTATGAGCTCGCGCAACCTGCGACTGAGTGAAGCCCATCGTAAGGCGGCGCCCCAAATCCACCGGTTGCTTAACTTGGCACGTGAAATGGCCTTGCAAGGACAAACTCCCGAAGTTATAAAGAAGGAAATTAATAACCGGTTCAAGCAAAATCCGCTATTGGAATTGGAATACTTTGAAATTGCCGACGAACAAACGCTGCAACCCGCCCGGACTTTTGAACCAGGAAAAAAATACCGGGCTTTTACGGCCGTATTCGCCGGCGATGTCCGGTTGATCGACAATATGCCACTTTATTAAAAATGCACCGACTATGAAAATCGAAGTGTTCAAATCCAAAATTCACCGTGCCCGGGTAACCGGCGCCGATTTGGATTATATGGGCAGCATTACCGTGGATGCGGATTTGTTGGATGCCGCACGTATTTTGCCCGGCGAAAAGGTGCAGATTGTCAATATCACCAACGGTGAACGCATAGAAACCTACACCATTGCCGGCCGGCGCGGTTCGGGCGAAATCGTGCTCAATGGTGCCGCCGCCCGCAAATTTGCGCCCGGCGACATTATCATCATCATTTCCTATGCTTGCGTTACGCCCGAAGAGGCACGCAACTTGGAACCCGTGATTATTTTTCCCGACGAAAATAACCTTATCAAATAATTTTGCCTTTGAAAAAAGCCCTGAAAATAATCGTTCCGCCGCTTATCGGTTTAGGGCTTTTGGCCTATTTCCTTTCGGGCTTCACACACGAACAATGGCAGCAAATCAAGCATTCGGTGCGCCGTGCCGATTATTCGCTTATCGGACTTTCGCTCTTTTTGGGTGCGCTTAGTCATCTATTGCGCGCTTTCCGGTGGAATTACCTGTTGGAAACTTTTACAAACAAGCGTATTCGTAAAATCAACTTGTTGCTGTCGGTGGGTATTTCCTACTTGATGAATCTGGGCATTCCGCGAAGCGGCGAAGTGGCCCGGGCCGCCACATTGACCAAATACGAGGGCTTGTCGTTCAACAAAGTGTTCGGCACCATCATCACCGAACGGATTATCGATATGGTGTTTTTGGGTCTCTTTGTGCTGTTGGGGCTCTATCTTTCGTTTGACCAAATTATGCACTTGATACGTCCCGCACTGCCTACGCATCCATATTGGTTGAGTTTCGCCGGACTTGTATTGATATTGTTTGCCGTGTTGATTTGGAAAAAAATGCGGACATCCCGTCATCCTTACATGCAAAAACTGACGGGCATTATCCGGGAGTTTCGCACGGGTATGCAAAGTGTGTTTGCCGTTCGTCGTCCGTTGATTTTTTGGACACAAACAGTGGCGATTTGGCTATTATATTTGCTTATGCTGTGGGTAGTTATGCTGGCGTTTCCCGAAACGCGAAACTTGGGATGGAATGCGGTTGTTTTGGCCTTTATTGCCGGAAGCATCAGCATTGTTATCAGCAATGGCGGACTGGGGACATACCCGGTGTTTGTAACCGAAACCTTATTGCTTTTCGGTGTGAGCAAAGAAGCCGGATTTGCCTTTTCCACCGTGATGTGGACGGCACAAACCCTGCTGCTCATTTTGGGTGGGGTAATCAGTTTTTTGCTTCTTCCGGTGGTAAACGAACGCCCGAAAGCAATTCCTTAGTGCTGGCATAGGTGGCCGTTTGCAAGACAGTATCATCGGGAGCGAGCCATTCCAATTTTTCGATACCTTCGTGTCCGGGATTTTGCAAAGGTCCGGTTGTATCGGATTTCATCAAAAACCACCGGGTAATTTTCATTTTCCGGCGGTTTCCTTCCCAAAAAACATGATAAGTGTTGCCCAAATCTTTAAGAATAACGGGCGGTTCGATGCCGGTTTCTTCCACCACTTCGCGCAAGGCGGTATTTTCGGGCGTTTCACCGGGTTCGGCTTTACCTTTGGGTAAATCCCAAACACCGCGGCGGTAGAGGAACAAAATTCGCCCTTCGGGATTAATCACAAGGCCGCCGGCAGCAAGAATAACATCAAAAAACCGGAGAAAATGTTTCCATGCCTTCTCCGGTTTGGGATGGTAAAAAAACAAACCGGGAAATTCGCCGTTTTCCAAACGGAAAAGCAGTTTGGGCACATTGGCAAAATCAAAATGATAAAAAGCCAAATCGCCCGCTTCGTTTGGATTGTCGGACAATATGGCAGGACGCCGGTCGAAATACACCTTGTAGGTCATCGGGCGAAAAGCTTTTATCAAATTTACAAAAAATCGACCGTGCAATCAAGTGTTTTTTATCATGCGAAGCAGATTTTCCCTATCTTTATGCAGATTTTCGGGTAGGGCCAATGAAGCGAAAAAACATTTTCCGGTGGATTTTACTTTTGATTTTATTGCTTATCGGAAGCATTGCCATTTATGGTGTTTGGCAATGGAATAAACAGTCGCAAGCATCATTAACACCTTGGACCCGTGCCATCCCGTCCGGTGCGGTTTATGTGCTGCAAACCGAACATCCCCGGAACTTATGGCGCGAGGTGCACAGCCATCCGCTGTTCCGAAACATTAGCCGCTTACCCGATTACCGCTTCCTGCAATCGGTGGATAGTTTGTTGAACAATTATGTGGTGGAAAACGACCTGACTTCGGATTTTTTCCGCCGGCGCAATTTTGCCTTGTCGGCCCATATTGTGGCGGGCAACGACTATGATTTTCTTTATGTGCTGGATTTGGAAAAAATAATTCCCGCCAAGCAGATGATGGGACTGATTCGACAATTCGGCCCTAAAAGTATGCGCATCAAGAGTTTGAAAATCAACGGGCGTCCGGTTTGGAAAATTTCCGGCCTGACCGATGACCCTATTTATGTCAGTGCATACCGTAACTTGGCCCTAATGAGTTTTTCCTATCAAATCCTGCGTCAAAGTTTGTTGGACATCGAAGGGAAAGATTGGTTACAGGATGAACAAATGCAAAGTATCAATGAGGAAATCGACGGCGGATTGGCCCGCTTTTATTTCAACTACCGGCAATTGCCCGCTTTCCTTTCCACTTTTGGGATAAAGCCGGGCGCCATGACCTATGGTTTTGCCCGCAGCTTCCGGCTGAGCGGGCTGGGATTGGAACGAAAAAAGGATTTGGTCATTGCCCGTGGAATTACCTTGCCCGATACGGCCACCAATTTATTGGAACCTTTCCGCCAAACCCGTGGAGCCGGAACCGAAGCGCCGGATGTGTTACCCGGACGGACTTTACTCTACACATCGCTTCACACCTCCGACTTTGCTACGTTCTACCGCACAGCTTTGCAAGAGTATTTTCGCAAGCATCCCGGACAAGGAGAAATATATCGTAAATATACCGGCCAACTTAAACGATGGCTTGGCTTTGATGTGGACAAAGATTTTATTGCTTGGATTGGCGACGAAATAGGTCTTGCCCAACTGCCTGCCGAAGGCGGCAAAAAATCCGTTGCCCTGCTCATCCGTGCCGACGATATTGATTTTGCCCGCGAAAAAATGGACTTCTTGGCCCGTAAACTGCGCAGCCGAACACCGGTCAAATTCCGGAGCTATGACTATGAAGGTTATACCATCAATTACCTGTCCGAAAAAAGTTTTTTCCGAATGCTATTCGGCAAATGGACCGATGGAATGAGTTTACCCTACTACACCATCGCCAATGATTTCGTGATTTTTTCCGACAACGAAAAAACTTTGGAACAAATCCTCAATGCACGGATTTCGCACCGGACGCTTTCGCGGGTTCCGGCTTTCCGTCGTATTGCCCGAAAGGCGGAGGGGAAAATGCACTTGCAAATTCTGCTCAATGTTCCGGCTTTTTACACCGAAATGTATAAATCCCTATCCGGTGCTCGGCGCAAAGCCCTATCGGATTGGTATGCAGTGGCGCATGCTTTGCAATTTGTGCAAATGCAATGGCTGGTGCGCGATACGGACATAAAAACCGGAGTTATTTTTCAATCATCAGAAAAAAAACGCTAAAATGAAAACGCAAAGTCCAGATAAGCATTTGGCCGCCCTTATGACCGTGGAAATGACCTATTTGTCCAACGAACGCACTTTTCTGACTTATATACGCACGTTTATGGTGCTACTGAGTTCGGGTGTGGCCCTTGTTAAATGGGAAGTGCTCAGCAAATACGAAAAAGTCGGTTATGTTTTTATTGTCTTGTCCTTTATTACTTTGGCCATTGGCATTTACCGGTTTTTTGCCGAGCGTAGGCGCATCAAATATTTGGAAAAACATTACAGGGAAATTCAAACCTTATAATTCACGAGCGAAACTATGGAAAAACAAACCTCCCAAGGCCAAACAGCCAACATCTATCCCGTGCCCAAACCCATCGTTTGGGTGGGGCGTTTTTTGCAATTTTTTTCAGTAAAATGGGCCGCGGCCTATTCGCGTTACTTTTTTATGCTCCCTCAGCGTCATGGCATCAAACCCGCCGAGCGCCAATGGCGCGAGCAAGCCCGTCAATGGGATATGGATGTGGAGACCATAGGCAAAAAAGTGCGTATGTATGAATGGGGCAAGGGCGATAAAAAAGTTTTGCTGGCTCACGGATGGTCGGGCAGGGGGAGTCAGTTTATTCATTTGGGTCGGAGTTTGCTTGAACGCGGTTACCGCGTCATTGCCTTCGACGCACCGGCCCATGGTCAATCGGCGGGCAAACGTACCCTGATGTTACATTTTATCGAAACTATCAAGGCGGCCGATACGCAGCACGGTCCGTTTCATGCTATCATCGGCCATAGTATGGGTGGCATTGCGGTCTTGAATGCGGTGGGTAGCCATGGCGTCCGGCCCGCATATTTGGTTACACTCGGCATTCCCGATTCCATCAAGCGGATTTTCTACCAATTTGCCGCTATTATGGGCCTTAAACCCGAT
The DNA here is from genome assembly GCA_027023475.1 of Flavobacteriales bacterium. Lineage (GTDB taxonomy): Bacteria > Bacteroidota > Bacteroidia > Flavobacteriales > Flavobacteriaceae > JAADED01. Next base: position 1,210 of record JALVVJ010000080.1, on the reverse strand, counting down.
ATTGCCCGGCTCAATATCGAATACTTGGCCAGGGTTTATGGTGCCGACATCGACTATTTGGCTGGCAGTTTCAATGCAGGAAAGTCAAATGTGCCCATACTCATCGTTCACGACTATGACGATAAGGAAGTGCCCTACACCGAAGCGCTTTCCATTGCCGAAAAATTACAACAAGGACATTTATTGCTCACCCGGGGGCTGGGCCACCGTCGCATTTTGCGCAACAAGGAGGTTATCAAACAAATCCTTGATTTTTTGGAAGGAGGAGAAGTGGGGGAGAAAGTAAGCCCGTTAAATAAATAAAGGGCCGTCATATATAGCGGCCCTTATAATTCGAGTTCTGGGTCTTTACGACCAATCACCTTGCTTTAATTCCCATTCATGTAAATCCTTAATGTCGCGTTCAAACTCGTCAAGCTGTGCAATGAGCATTTTGGAAATTTCAAATAATTTATCTATTAATTCTTTCATGTGTTTTTTGCGTTTGTTTTCACACGCCTTTTTTGATTCAAAAGTTTGGGTTTAACAGGGTCCTTCAATGTTTTATAAAAATTCATATAAACCTCGTGCAAGGCATGATGCAGTTCATCGATTTTGTCATACGAAGGCAAGCCACGAAATACTTGACCTTCGCCGTGGTACCATTTTCCGAATTAGCAATCGGTGTCATAGCGTGGGGTAGCGTCTTTATCCACCGGAAGTTCCAAATGAATGGCTTTGGCATAGTTCATCCAGCGCTTATGATTGAAACGTGCTTGCTGGATTTGTTCCATAACTTTGTCTTTGGAGATCATAGTTTTCGGTTTTATTTATGTAATATTTGTTTCAAATATAATTTAAAACGGATATAAATAAGTCAAAATAATTATCAATATTACCTATAAACATTATAAGTATTCATTATAAAAGGCGGCCCAATGAGCCGCCTTCTTTATATTTTGTTGAAGCAGGACTTATTCCTTGATAACAACAAAACTTTGTCGAACCCCTTGGATGGTGATGTTCAAAATATAGGTTCCGGCAGCCAGGTGACGCAGGTCAATAGTACTGCCGGGGTTATCGATGCGGAGCAAAATTTTTCCCCCCGGTTCAACAACCGAAACGTATTGTACTTCCTTGGATGAGTTCCAGGAAATGATGCCGTGGGTGGGGTTGGGATACAATACAAAGTTTTGGAATTCGGGATTACCTTGTTTGAGGGTTACATTAC
>JALVVJ010000079.1 GCA_027023475.1 Flavobacteriales bacterium | reverse complement strand
TATCCAAAATGAAATATTTTCAAAGACGTATAGGTAGCCGTCAAAAATTATTCAACATCGCAAAGGATTGTTTTTGTTTAGTTTGGTAATAATTGTCGGTTTTGTTAATATTTCTCACATAGGAAACCGCGCAAAATCTCCCTCCTGGCCCTGCAAACCACCAAAATAGACACGGACGTTCTCCGCGAAGCGGAGAAGAAGGTGGAATAAATTTTTAAAACCGAATTTACCATAAACAAAGTTTAGTTTTTTAGCGAAAAAACGGAAGTCCTAACGGGCTTCCGTTTTACAGGTTTAATGCCCGAATAAAATCTCTCTCTCGAATTAATTTTTCATTACAATTACCCGACTCATTTATCCTCGAACGAGTTTTGTTTAATACTTTTGAAAACCGATCTCATATGAACTGCAACAAGAAAAATGGCAAGCAGAATATCAACAATTAAATTTTTCTTTTTTCCGATAATGTAATAGAAGAGCCAAAAATATGCCGCAAAAAGCAGGAACGGCAAAAGAATGAATAGGATTTTATCTTTGGTTTTCATAGTTTTATAACGAATTTGGATATATCCTCCAAAAATGGAAGTCGTGATTATAAGAGAATTCCCTAAAAAGTGTATTCAAAAAAGGTAGCTGCATAAATCATACTCCCTGGTAAATAATATGCATAGGTTGCCGTTACATTAACACCGGTTTTAATACCTTTCCCTAGCACAAAAATTGTCCTAACACCTATATCTACTCCCATCATTTCTTTTCTTTCAACTAAATTATTGTTTTTGAACTGAATATATGACAACCCGAAAACCGGCTCAAATTTTAAGGGCTTATCCAATAACCCGTAATTGAAAAATAATCCGTACTTGTTGATTTGGTATTTGTTGTCTGTTTGTTTATTTTTCATAAAAGAGGATGCCGCCCCTAAATTGATTTGTAAATCATTGGGTAAACGGTAACCTATGCTTCCTTGGAAAAATTCCCCGATATCTTTCCCCAACCATTGTGCTCCAAAAATTATTCCACTGGAAAATTTAGATTGAGCCAAGGAAAATACCGGGATTAATAGTAAAAATACCAAAATAAGTTTTTTCATATTATATCCTTTTATTAATTCTTTCATTATATTTTGGTAATTTACACAAATATATAAAGTCAAGATATACCTGTCAAGCCATTGCGGTATAAAATTTTATTATGGTCTTGGATTGAAAAATTTTCAATGTTAAGTACATGTTTATATATCCAAAATGAAATATTTTCAAAGACGTATAGGTAGCCGTCAAAAATTATTCAACATCGCAAAGGATTGTTTTTGTTTAGTTTGGTAATAATTGTCGGTTTTGTTAATATTTCTCACATAGGAAACAGCGCAAAATCTCCCTCCTGGCCCTGCAAACCACCAAAATAGATACGGACGTGCTCCGCGAAGCGGAGAAGCGGGTGGATTAGACCACCGGCATTTTTAGCGTCCTGGCCGGAATGCTTTTGTTGCGGATACGAATAAAAATTTCCGAACCGTTGGCAGCCAGTTCCGGTGGCACGTAACCCATTCCAATGGCTTTTTTGAGCGATGGCGACATGGTGCCGGACGTAACTTCGCCGATCACTTGGCCTTTTTCGTTTTCGATAGGATAACCGTGGCGCGGAATACCGCGTCCGGTGATTTCAAAGCCCGTCAAACGGTGTGTAAGCCCTTCTTCCTTTTGACGGCGCAGCACATCCACGCCCACAAAATCGGTTTGCAATTTGGTAATCCACCCCAAACCGGCTTCCAAAGGCGTGGTATTGTCGTTGATGTCGTTGCCGTAAAGGCAGTAACCTTTTTCCAAGCGCAAAGTATCGCGGGCGCCCAATCCGGCGGGTTTGACGCCCAAATCTTTTCCCGCGTCCAAAAGCGCACGCCAAATTTTGGCGGCATGCTTGTTGGCCGTATATATTTCCCATCCCTTTTCGCCCGTGTAGCCGGTGGTGGAAATCAATACATTTTCAATACCCGCCAAATTTACTTGGCGATGGGTATAGAATTTCATATCTTGAATTGGTTCGTCCACCAAGCGTTGTATTAGTTCGGGCGATTTAGGCCCTTGCACGGCAATGATACTCCAATCGTCCGACCTGTTGTCCAACTGCACATCCCCGAAACGGGAAGTGTATTGTTGCAAATGGCCGAAATCCTTGGCTATATTGGCCGCGTTGACCACCAGCATATACCGGTTTTCGTCCAGCATATACACCAGCAAATCGTCCACAATGCCGCCGTGTTCGTTGGTTAGCGTGGAATATTGCACTTTGCCCGGAAAGAGTTTGGAAACATCATTGGACGTAACGTATTGCAAAAAATTTCCGGCATCTTTCCCACTAACGAAAAAATTACCCATATGCGACACATCGAAAAGGCCCACATTTTGGCGCACATTCAGGTGTTCGGCATTAACGCCCTCGTATTGCACGGGCATTTCAAATCCGGCAAAGGGCACCATACGGGCGCCCAAAGCGATGTGCTCATCGTAAAGTGCGGTTCGTTTCATGCTTTGATTTTTGCGTAAAGTTGGTCAAGCGGCCAGGTTTCCTGGGTGCCTTCGGTCATATTTTTCAAAACGAATTGCCGGTTTTCCATTTCGCGGTCGCCGATCATAATGACGTAGCGAATACCGCGCCGGTCGGCGTATTGCATTTGCTTGCGTAGTTTGACTGCATCGGGATAGAGTTCGGCGGCAATGCCCCGCTTGCGCAATTGCTGAACAAACGGCCAGACAAAGCTTGCTTCGGCTTCGCCGAAATTCAAGAACAAAACCTCCGGTTTGGCTGCTTGAATATCATCCAACAATCCCAATTCGTCCATCACCAATTCGATGCGGTCCAATCCGAACGAAATGCCGATACCACTCACACCGGGCAATCCGAAAATACCGGTCAGGTCGTCGTAGCGTCCGCCACCGCCTATGGAACCCATTTGCACATCGCGCGCACGCACCTCGAAAATGCTGCCCGTGTAGTAGTCCAAACCGCGGGCCAAGGTTAGGTCAAACACCAATGCAGACTTTTGCAATCCTTCGATTTCCACACGTTCCATCACGGTTTTTAGTTCTTCCAGTCCTTTTTGTCCGGTTTCCGACGAAGCAAACAAATCCTTCAAAATCTGCAATTGTTTACCGGAGTCCGCGGATGCCACCTGCAAGAATTTTTCGAATGCCGTAGCCGGAATACCTCCCTTTTCCATTTCGGCCCGCACGCCTTGGTCGCCGATTTTATCCCACTTGTCCAAGGCCGTCAGGAAAATTTGTTCCTTGTCGCGGATTTGGAGCGCTTCCACAAGTCCGGTCAATATTTTCCGGTTGTTGATGCGGATGTCCACCGGAATGTTCAAAGCCGAAAACACGTCGTCATACAGGTGAACCAATTCCACATCTTGCCACAGCGACCGGCTTCCCAAAATATCGGCATCGCATTGATAAAACTCCCGGAAACGGCCTTTTTGCGGGCGGTCGGCACGCCAAACGGGTTGGATTTGGTAACGCTTGAACGGAAACACCAAATCGTTGCGGTGCTGCACCGTAAAACGGGCCAGCGGAACGGTCAGGTCGTAGCGCAGGGCTTTTTCGGCAATATAGGGCGTGAGTTTACGACTGTCTTTTTCGTCCAAAACGTCTTGCGGCGCTTTGCGCAAATAATCGCCCGAATTGAGCACCTTGAAAATGAGCCGGTCGCCTTCGTTACCGTATTTGCCGGTGAGCGTGGAAAGTTTTTCCATAGCCGGCGTTTCGATGGGTGCAAATCCGTAGCGCTCGAAGTGTTTTTTTATGGTGTCAATGATATAATTACGCCGGGCCAACCTGCCGGGCATAAAATCACGCATTCCTTTGGGCAACGATGCTTTACTCATGGGCCGGACGTATTTTTACAAAACTACGATAATCCGTCGATATGACCCCGGGCATCGATGTGCATTTTTTCGGACGCAGGCACCGAAGGCAAACCGGGCATACGCATCATTTTTCCCAAAATGGGAATCACGAATCCGGCACCCGTATTGATTTCCACTTCACGCACATTGACCGTAAAACCCCGGGGACGCCCGCGCAGCGAAGGATTGTCCGACAGGGATTTTTGGGTTTTGGCCATCACCACCGGCAGCTCGCCGAAGCCCAATTTTTCGAACCGGGCCAAATCGGTTTGGGCCCGGCGCGTATAAACCACCTGTCCGGCCCCATAGATTTCTCGTGCAATCCGTTCGATTTTTTCTTTCAAAGGCAAGTCGTAATCGTAGAGCGGACGGAAGTTGTGTCCGTTCTCGCGTATTTTATCCACCACCAAGCGGGCCAAATCCGTCATTCCTTCGCCGCCGCGGGCCCAGCCCTCGGCCACGGCGGCATCCACGCCGCGGGCGGCCAGGGCGTCCAATACGGTTTTCAGTTCCTCCTCGCTGTCGGACGCAAAACGGTTTAGCGCCACCACGGGTTCCAGTCCGAATTTACGCACGTTTTCGATGTGCTTGTCCAGGTTGGCCATACCGCGTAGCAGGGCTTCGCGGTCTTCGCCTTCGCCGTGGTATTTGAGCGCGCGCACCGTGGCCACGATGACCGCCGCTCCGGGCTTCAACCCGCCGTAAACGCTTTTGATGTCAAAGAATTTTTCGGCCCCCAAATCGGCGCCGAAGCCCGCTTCGGTAACCACATAATCGGCCAGTCGCAAACCGGTTTTTGTGGCGATGATCGAATTGGTGCCCTGGGCAATGTTGGCAAACGGTCCGCCGTGAATGATGGCCGGGTTGTGTTCCAGCGTTTGCACCAGGTTGGGCTTAATGGCATCTTTGAGCAGGATGGCCATGGCATCTTGGGCTTTCAGGTCGCGTGCAAAAACCGGCCGGCCGTCAAAGTCGAAGCCCACCAGAATATTACCCAAACGATTTTTCAAGTCGGCCAGGTCGCGGGCCAGGCACAAGATGGCCATAACTTCGGATGCGGCGGTGATGTGAAAACCTTCTTCGCGTGGCATACCGTTGGTTTTACCACCCAGCCCTATCACGATGCGGCGCAGCGAGCGGTCGTTCATGTCGATAACTCGCTTCCAAAGGATGTTGCGCGGATCCAATCCCAATGCGTTACCGTGGTGAATGTGATTGTCGATCAATGCCGAAAGCAAGTTGTTGGCCTTTTCCACCGCCGCAAAATCGCCCGTAAAATGCAGGTTGATGTCTTCCATGGGGATTACCTGCGCATAGCCACCGCCGGCTGCACCGCCCTTGATGCCGAAAACCGGGCCCAGCGACGGCTCACGCAGCACCACCACGGCCTTGTGTCCCAGCCGGTTCAGCCCGTCGTTCAGCCCCACGCTGACGGTGGTTTTTCCTTCGCCCGCAGGTGTGGGCGTCATGGCGGTCACCAGAATCAGGTGGCTTTGTTGTTCCTTGGCGGGGTCGCCGTAGCCCAACGGAATTTTGGCCTTATAGCGGCCATAGGGTTCCAGGTCTTCATCGGCAATGCCCAGCTGCCGGCCGATTTCGGTAATGGGCAGCGGCTGCACCGACCGCGCAATTTCAATGTCGGAAAGTGATGCCATAGGATGAGGGATTTGGCCCAAAGATGTTAAAAATTTTCGGGTTTGGATGTGTTTTTTGTTTTTTTGGGCGCCTCCCGTACATCGCTTACGCGATGTCGGGACCGGGCTGTCCGCTCAAATGCGGCTTGCCGGCTTACTGCTTTTTGCGCGGGCTTCGCCTGCGCTTGCCCGCGCCCGCCCGTGCGTGAGGCTTCCTTCGGTCGCCTCCGCCGGGCGGAAAAGCATGCTCGCCGCCTTCGCCGCATAACCGCTCCCATCCCTGGCGCGATAATAAGGTGCGCGCGATAAATCGCGCGCCCACAATGGGGCATCCGGCCTTGGTTGGAATATCCGGGTTTATGATTGTCCGCTACTGCAAACATTGAAGGCCGGCTTCGCCGGCCTTGACCGCGCCAGCGGGCGTAGCGGTTACGGACCGGCTGCGCGCCCGAGCATTTCCCGCGGGCGGTGGCTGACAGCGGGAAGCCCTACGTACCGCGGCATCGAAATGCCGGTGCGGGCAGCCGGTCCGTTTGAGCGGAGCACGCGGTGGCCGCATGGGCGTTGCAGCACAGTATGCGTGAACTTGTGCGGGAGGCGCTCCGCCGTCCCGGAGCGGAACCCGTGCCGCCGCCGCGGCGCCGGACTTGTCCCGCACATTGCACAGCAATGTCGGGAAGGCGCCGGCGGATTTGCTTTGGCAAAGCCGCAGCGGGCTTCGCCCGCCGGCGGCGGCCCGAACTTGTGCGGCCAGGCGCCCAAATAAAAACCGCCCGGAAAACTCCGGACGGTTATATTGAAACGGATTATTTTGGGTTAGTCGTCCGTTTTTTCCGCTTGCTCCTTGGCCATTTTTTCGGCCATCAGCAGGGCGTTGTAGGCATTGATGATTTTGCCGCTTTTGCTGAGTTCGGAGAAGGGTTTCACTTCGGGTTTTTGGCTTTTGTCGTCTTGCGGAACAAAAACCAGGATTTCCGGCGTGATGCCCGATTTCATCAGGATTTCCTTAACCTGCGCAGCCGTCAGTTGCGGAAAGCGCGAACGAATCAGCGCCGCCACACCGGCGGCATCGGGAGCGGCCATGGAAGTGCCGTTGAACGAAGCATAATCGTTAAACGGAACGGTGGACCAAATTTTTACGCCGGGCGAAAAGACATCCACGGTGGTTTTTCCGTAATTACTGAACGAAGCCGGAAGGTCGGCACCGAAAAAGGGCCCGTAGGCACCGATGGTGATAAAGTTGTCGGCAATTTCCTGTCCGGGTTGGTCGCCGTCGTTGGGATAAGACATGTTTTCGCCGTATTTGTCCATGTCCTTGGCATCGTTGCCGGCGGCGTTCACTAGCAAAACATCATGCTCTTGGGCGTATTTGATGGCATCCCAAACCCATTCCTTGTGCGGGGAGAAGTATTTACCGAAGCTCATGTTAATAATCTTGGCACCGTTGTCCACCGCATAGCGGATACCCAAGGCAATGTCCTTGTCGTATTCATCGCCGTCGGGCACGGCGCGGATGGGCATAATGAGCACTTTGTCGGCCACGCCGTCCATACCGATCCCGTTGTGGCGTTTGGCGGCAATTATGCCGGCCACGTGGGTGGCGTGGGCTTCGTCGGCGTCCACCGGACGAACATCGGGGTTACCGTAGTTACGGTCGTTCCAGTCGTCGGGATTGTCGCCCACCACGGCCCGGCCGTTGAAGTCGAGGTTCAGGTTGTATTTGAGTTGGCCTTCGACGTATTTGCGGTAACCTTCCACGTAATCACTATTGAGGCCGTCCAAGTAACGTTGCTTGGCTTCCATAATTTGCTGATCGTCGGTTTGGATGGTCTTAACCTTTTCCACCGTCAGCGTGTCGGTTTTGAGATAATCTTTGAGGGATTTTTCCATTTGGGCCACCATATTGGCCATAAAGTTTACACGTCGTTCCAATGCTTTGGCGCGTTTGAGTTTTTTGGCCAAGGCCTTCTCGGCTCGTTGATATAATTCAAAAGTAGCGCGGTCTTTTTCGGGAATTTGGTCAATGGTTTTGTCCTTCCACAACGGACGGTATTTGGCTACCAAACGCGTAAGTTCCAATTGTTCGGCATAGGCCTTGCGTCCGTCGCGATTGCCCAGGAAGTTCCAGCCGTGCACGTCGTCCACATAGCCGTTGTGGTCGTCGTCGATGCCGTTGCCGGGAATTTCGTCCTTGTTGGTCCAAATTTTGTCTTTGAGGTCTTCGTGGTCGATGTCCATACCCGAATCCAGCACGGCTACGATGACCGTGTCGCCGGGATACTTTTTGAGGATGGTGGCGTAGGCCTTCTCCACGCTCATACCGGAGAGTTTGTCGTCGAGCGGGTCTTTGAGTTGCCAGCCGTGGAGTTCGTCGCCGCTATACAGGGCGCTGAGTTGGCCGGGAAGCGGTTGAAGTTGTTTCTCCTGCTTGGCTTGTTGTTGGGTTTCGGCCGTTTCAACGGCGGTTTTGTGCGTTTTACAAGCCGATACAATCAGCAATGTAAAAATAGCCAAAAATAAACTGCGTATTGTTTTCATAATCGTTCGGTTTTTTATTTTTTTCGGGGGTGTAATATCGGATAAATTTTCGGAAAACCGAAAGGCAAATTCCGTTTATGCTTCCAGAAATTCTTCCAAGGTGAGCGTGCGGTCGGCACGGACGCCCTTTTCGGTATGCTTAACGGTGATGATTTCATTCACCGGGTCGTGTTCCAGGAAAAGATAATAGCCCTCGTCGGCTGCCAGGTTAAGGAATTCCGCTTTTTCGTCCAGCGTGAGCAACGGCCGGGTATCATAGCCCATCACATAGGGCAAGGGCACGTGTCCGCTCGTGGGCAAAAGGTCGGCCATAAACACCAGTGTTTTGCCCTTGTAGCGAATAACGGGCAACATTTGACTTTCGGTATGCCCGCTAACAAACAGAAAATCCATTTGCAGCCGGGGAAAGCCCAACCACCGGCCCGCATCGGGTGTGGGGACAAAATGCAAAACCTTGTGTTCTTGGAGCGGAACGAAATTTTCTTTCAGAAAAGAGGCCTTTTCACGAGCGTTGGGCTCAACGGCCCAATGCCAATGTTTTTCGTTGGTCCAATAACGGGCTTTGGGGAAGGCCGGCACCAACTCGTCCGCTTCGTTACGCACCACCGAACCTCCGCAATGGTCGAAATGCAGGTGGGTCATAATCACGTCGGTGATGTCGTCGCGCGTTAGGCCCAATTCGTCCAGTTTGCGGTCGAGCCCGCCGCGGTTGGCGGGCTTGTAGTAACCGAAAAATTTCTCACTTTGCTTGTTGCCCAGTCCCGTATCCACCAAAATAAGCCGGTCGCCGGTGTCGATCAGCAAGCTGCGGGTGGCCATGCCGATAAGGTTGTCGTCATCGGCCGGGTTGGTGCGTTGCCATAAGGTTTTGGGCACCACGCCGAACATGGCACCGCCGTCGAGTTTAAAATTTTCGTGCACCAAGCTGTGGAGTTTCATGCTTCGAGTTTTGCCAAGAGTTCGTCGGTAAGTTCCAGGTTGTGATAAACGTTTTGCACGTCGTCTTCGTCTTCAAATTTTTCGGCCAGTTTAAGAATTTTTTCGGCTTGCTCCACCGGCAGGGTTTTAGTGGTTTTGGGGATGCGTTGCACCGACGCATTCTTGACCTCAATGCCCAGTTGTTCCAGTTTTGAAGTCATACTTCCGAAATCTTTAAAATCGGTATAGACGGTCAGGAATTCATCATCGGTTTCGATATCTTCGGCGCCGCCTTCGATCAGTTCCAGTTCCAATTCTTCGGGGTCGAGTCCGGCAATTTTTTCTTTTTCGACGGTAAACACGCCTTTTCGGTCGAAAATATATTCCAATGAACCGGTTTTACCCAATTCACCACCGTTTTTGTTGAAAATGGAACGAATGATGCCCACGGTGCGGTTCAGGTTGTCGGTGGCACATTCCACGATAAACGCTATACCGTAGGGCCCGTAACCTTCGAAAGTAACTTCCTGGAAGTTTTCGGCATCTTTGCCCGAGGCCTTTTTGATGGCACGTTGAATATTGTCTTTGGGCATATTCACGCCGCGCGCGTTGGCAATAGCCCTGCGTAGCGCCGGATTGGCGTCGGGGTCCGGCCCGCCCTGACGAACGGCAATGTTGATTTCGCGCAATACTTTGGTAAATATTTTGGCCCGTTTGGCATCCTGTGCGCCTTTACGATGTTTGATATTGGCCCATTTACTGTGTCCAGCCATAAAACGCTATTTTTTGAAACCCTACAAAGTTAATCAAATAATCCGTAAAAGGGTTTTAATCCACAATGCGGACTTCCTATTACTTCACTAGAATCCTTCAAAGTAAAAAAACCGAATAAACGGCGTTTTGTCCCATACTACAAATTATCATCCCACCAAACGCTTGTAGCCGGCAATCAGTTCTTCCACAATTTCGGGGTTGGTCAGTGTGGAAATATCGCCGAAGTCGGTGGAGTTGTGCACAATTTTACGCAGGATGCGCCGCATGATTTTGCCCGAACGGGTTTTGGGCAGGCCGTTGACGAACTGAATACGGTCGGGTTTGGCGATGGGGCCGATAATTTTGGCCACACCTTTGATGAGCGATTCGCGAAGTTCGTTGTCCAAATCTTCGTTTCGGTCGGGCACCACCACAAAGCCGTAAATCCCTTGACCTTTGACCGGATGCGGGAAACCCACCACGGCCGATTCGGCCACCAAGGGATGTTCGTTGATGGCATTTTCGATTTCGGCCGTACCCAGCCGGTGTCCCGACACATTGATAACGTCATCAATGCGACCCAAAATACGGTAGTAGCCGTCTTCGTCGCACTTGACGCCGTCGCCCGTAAAATACAGACCCGGGAAAGTCGAAAAGTAGGCCTGTTTGTAGCGCTCGTGGTCGCCCCAAAGCGTGCGGGCCATGCCGGGCCAAGGAAATTCGATGCACAGGTTGCCTTCCACATTGTTGCCATAAAGTTTACGGCCTTCGTTGTCCACAATCACCGGACGGATACCGGGCAAAGGTAGGGTGGCATAGGCCGGTTTGGTAGGCGTAATGCCCGCCAGCGGGCTGATCATGATGCCACCGGTTTCGGTTTGCCACCAGGTGTCCACAATGGGGCAACGGCCTTTGCCCACATGGTCGTGATACCAGTGCCAGGCCTCTTCGTTGATGGGTTCGCCCACAGTGCCCAGCACACGTAAACTCTTCATTTCGTAACGGTCGGGCCAGGATTCACCTTTGGCCAGCAAAGCCCGGATGGCTGTGGGCGAGGTATAAAACTCATTAACGCCATATTTTTCAATAATTTGCCAATAGCGATCGGGGGCGGGCCAGGTGGGAATACCTTCGAACATCACGCTGGTGGCGCCTTCGAGCAGCGGCCCGTAAACAATGTAGGAGTGCCCGGTGATCCACCCGATGTCGGCGGCGCAAAAATAAATGTCGCCATCGCGGTATTGAAACACGTTACGGAACGTGTAGGCCGAATAAACCATATAACCGCCCGTGGTATGAAGCACACCCTTGGGCTTGCCGGTGGAGCCGCTGGTATAGAGGATAAACAGCGGGTCTTCGGCGTCCATTTCTTCGGGCGGGCAATAATCGGCTGCCTCTTTCATCAAATCATCCCACCACAGGTCGCGGCCTTCGACAAACGGAACCTTTTCGTTCGTACGGCGTACAACCACCACTTTTTTCACCGACGGACTTTGGGCGAGTGCTTCATCGGCCGTTTGTTTGAGCGGAATGGTCTTGGTGCCGCGAAAACCGCCGTCGGCGGTGATAAGCACTTTGGCTTGGGCATCTTGAAGCCGTTCGGCCAAGGCACGCGCCGAAAAACCGCCGAACACCACCGAATGAATAGCACCAATGCGTGCCGCTGCCAACATGGCAATGGCCAGTTCGGGTACCATGGGCAGATACATGGCCACGCGGTCGCCTTTACCCACGCCCAGGGATTTGAGCACATTGGCAAACTTATTCACTTGGCGATACAACTCATCGTAGGTCAATATGCGATGCGGCTCTCCGGGGTCATTGGGTTCCCAAATCAGGGCCGGTTGTTTGGCGCGCAACATCAAATGGCGTTCGAAAATGTTTTCGGTAATGTTCAACTTGCCGCCAATGAACCATTTGACTTCGGGTTTATGAAAATCCCACTCCAAAACTTTGTCCCAGGGCTTTCGCCAATAGAAACTTTCGGCCACACGGGCCCAAAAGCCCGTGGGATTGGCTACGCTTTTTTGATATTCATACAAATAACCGCCGAGTGTTGAAATTTTGGGAACCATAGTCAAA
>JALVVJ010000078.1 GCA_027023475.1 Flavobacteriales bacterium | reverse complement strand
TCTTTCATCAAATCATCCCACCACAGGTCGCGGCCTTCGACAAACGGAACCTTTTCGTTCGTACGGCGTACAACCACCACTTTTTCCACCGACGGACTTTGGGCAAGCGCTTCATCGGCCGTTTGTTTGAGCGGAATGGTCTTGGTGCCGCGAAATCCGCCGTCGGCGGTGATAAGCACTTTGGCTTGGGCATCTTGAAGCCGTTCGGCCAGGGCCCGTGCCGAAAAACCGCCGAACACCACCGAATGAATGGCGCCAATGCGTGCCGCAGCCAGCATGGCAATGGCCAGTTCGGGTACCATAGGCAGATACATGGCCACGCGGTCGCCTTTGCCCACGCCCAGGGATTTGAGTACATTGGCAAACTTGTTCACTTGGCGATACAGTTCATCGTAGGTCAATATGCGATGCGGCTCTCCGGGGTCATTGGGTTCCCAAATCAGGGCCGGCTGCTTGGCGCGCAGGAATAAATGACGTTCGAAAATGTTTTCGGTTATGTTCAACTTGCCGCCAATGAACCATTTGACTTGGGGCTTATGAAAATCCCATTCCAAAACTTTATCCCACGGCTTACGCCAGTAGAAACTTTCGGCCACCCGGGCCCAAAAGCCCGTGGGATTGGCTACGCTTTTTTGATATTCATACAAATAACCGCCGAGTGTTGAAATTTTGGGAACCATAGTCAAAAAATTTTTCCACCAATTTAAAAAAACTACTGCAAACACCAAAGCCGGCCCCGCAGAGCCGGCTTTGGAAAAATATGCTCACAAAAAAATTATTGCTTGATGTATTTGAAGGTCAAGGCATCACCCACCTGATCGCCATCGTCGTCCACTTGGTAAATTTTAATGGTATAGGAACAGGTTCCCGAATAGTGGTTGTAATAATGTACTTGGTCGGGAGGCGTTGTACTATTGCCGGCCACCGTAAAATCCGTGTTTTGCGGATAAGCCGTATTGGGCGTCATACCCATATAGCAATTACCGAAGCAGAATTCCATTTCCGAGCCGTCGGTGCCGGTTACATCGACCAATTTAGTTTTTAGCTTAATGGGGTCGGACGAAGTGTTTTGTATCAGTAGCACCAAATTGGCCGAGGCATCGGTGGTGGTATATGTAAATTCCTGGTTGTTGGCAACCACTGACCCGTTGACCGTTTTCACTTTAAAACTGGCCTGCACATTATCTTTTGGTGTTTCTTTTTTACACTTGCCCATCACAAAAAGCAGGGCCAAAAGAACAATTCCGAATTTTTTCATATTTATAATATTTTAGAAATCAATTTGATTGGCATCTTCGGTGGCAATGGCTGCTTGGAGTACGGCTTTGGAACTGTCGTCTTGTACAAAAACAATCACTTGCAAATCGGACATTTCTTCGATGTTCGTTCCGTTGAGCGATGCCTGAACGCGTTCGGTAAAGGCCGCTCCGTCCGTACAGGTCAATGCCGTACCGTTGGCATCGGGCACCATTTTCATCATCACATTGTGGAATTCCGTTTCACCGTTTGAGGCCACATTACCCGTAGTGGTTTGTTCCACCACCACTACGTGAAGCGTAAAGTTACCACTCAAATAAGGTGTTCCCACCACTTTTACTTTCACATTATTGTTGGCGTCAATGGTATAGTAGGCCTGCAAATCCACCACGCCGGGCACTTGCAGTTCGGCATCCAAATCGCCTTGGAGTTGGGCTTGGTTGAAGTGAGTGCCTTCGGTTCCGTCCAAATACAAGGTAGGTACACCGTTCACGCCATAATATTGGCGACGGGTTCCGCCTTCGGCGGTGTAGTACGGATCACCGTTTCCGGGCCAGTTCATTTGGTACTTGATAACGGCAATGTTGGCACGATTCGAATTGATATACGACGACGTAAAGTAATTTCCATTAAATGTGGCACAAGGACTACAAGTGGAACTTGTAAATTCTTCGTACAATGCCCGGCGGGTTACGCCTTGCGAAGCCACTGTTATGGAAGCATTGCGGACGTTGTTGCCGTCCACCTTATCGTGTTCTTTGCCGTTTACGTTTTTGACGGTTACGGTGATAGTGTGTTGCCCCGTGGTGGCTTGATAAGGGTCGGAATGTTGAAAGTTGTAAGTCCCCATTTTACCGATATTCAAACCGCTGAGCGACATACTGTGTTCGGCACCGTTGTCGGCTTGCCAAACAATATCCATGGACGTAATGGCCGCATCACCGAAGTTTTGGATAACACCTTTAATGGTTACACTTTGCCCCTGAACGGTCAAATTGGGAAGTTTTACGGCATTCAGCGAAGCATCGGCCAATTGTTCTTCTTGCGGTTGATCATCGTCCTTCGGCTGGTCTTTTTTACACTTTCCGGCCAAAAGCAGAATGGAAAAAGCTGTTAATAGAAGGATTTTTTTCATAATCGATTGAATTTTGATATTTCAAATGTAATTATTTTTTCCGTGCATCAAAAATTATTCCGTTTTTCTTAAAAATTCTTTTTTTTCGGGCGCCTGGCCGCACGCATTCACGGATGCCGCACCGCTTCACCTTTGTTCGCGCTGCAACGCCCGTGCGGCCACCGCGTGCTCCGCTCTTATCTTGCTTGCATCCGGCGGTTTTTGTAAAGCCGGCGCCGTGGTCTCTTGCGCTGCGAGCCCCCGACGCCGGCACAAAAAGCTCGCCGGCCGCTGCACAAGGATACCGCTGCGCCCGCTGGCGCGTTTTTTTAATTCCGGTAACTCCGCAACCTTTTTGGAAACAACCCGACTCAGACCCTTCTTTTCGTATTACATTTTTTTATAATATTGTTAATCCTTAAAAAAAATCACGCCTCCCCTATGTTAGTCCATGTCCACAGCGCCGCCATTTATGAAATCGACGCCTATCCGGTAAATATTGAAGTGAATATCGACAAGGGTATCGGCTATCATCTGGTTGGCCTTCCCGACAAGGCGGTCATGGAAAGCAGTTACCGCATTTCGGCGGCACTCGAAAATTCGGGGCTCAAAATGCCGCACAAAAAAATCATCATCAACATGGCACCGGCCGATTTGCGCAAAGAGGGCTCGGCCTACGACTTGCCCATTGCTTTGGGTATTTTGGCCGCATCGGGACAAATCGACGGCGAACGCTTACAAGATTTTTGGATATTGGGCGAACTTTCGCTCAACGGCGACCTGCGCCCCGTTCGCGGCGCTTTGCCCGTGGCACTCAAAGCCAAGGCCGAAGGTTACCGCGGTGTGATCCTGCCGGCGGCCAACCGCAACGAAGCGGCCATTGTGGACGGCATCGAAGTCTATGGCCTGGAAAATATCCGCCAGGTAATAGACCTGTTGGAAGGAAACGAACATTTCGATGCCTTCCGCTTGGATATGGAAAAATTGTTTTTCGACGAACTCGACCGTTTTGAACACGACTTCGCCGATGTCAAAGGACAGGAAAGCGTCAAGCGGGCGCTGGAAATTGCTGCGGCCGGCGGACACAACGTGCTCATGGTGGGCCCGCCCGGAAGCGGAAAAACCATGCTGGCCAAACGCATTCCCGGCATTTTGCCGCCCATGACCTTGGACGAGGCCTTGGAAACCACCAAAATTCATTCGGTTGCCGGCACGCTAAGGGCCGAACGGGGCATCGTTACCCAACGGCCGTTCCGGGCTCCGCATCATACCATTTCCGATGTGGCCCTGGTGGGCGGCGGCAGTTACCCGCAGCCGGGCGAAATATCGCTGGCACACAACGGTGTGTTGTTCCTGGATGAATTGCCCGAGTTCAAACGCAGCGTGCTGGAAGTGTTGCGCCAACCGCTCGAAGACCGCCAAGTTACCATTTCCCGGGCCAAATTCACGGTTACCTATCCTGCGGGCTTTATGCTCATTGCCAGCATGAATCCCAGTCCGTCGGGTTATTTCA
Source organism: Flavobacteriales bacterium (assembly GCA_027023475.1). GTDB lineage: Bacteria > Bacteroidota > Bacteroidia > Flavobacteriales > Flavobacteriaceae > JAADED01. Next base: position 39,293 of record JALVVJ010000078.1, on the reverse strand, counting down.
ACGACCCGCACTCGCCCATGCGCTCCTCGCCGGCCGAAATGCAACGCTATTTGAGCAAAATTTCGGGGCCGCTCCTGGACCGTATCGACCTGCAAATCGAAGTGCAACCCGTGCCTTTCGACAAACTATCTGACGACCGCCGCGGCGAAAGCAGCAAGGTTATTCGCCAACGCGTGATTGCAGCGCGAAAAGTTCAAACCAAACGTTACCGTGATTATCCGGGCATACACTACAACGCCCAACTCAGCAGTAAGCTCATTCGCAAATTTTGTGCGGTGGACCAAACCTCGCTGCAATTGCTCAAAAACGCTATGGACCGGCTTAACCTGTCGGCCCGTGCCTACGACCGCATCCTCAAAGTGGCCCGCACCATCGCCGACCTGGCCGGCGAGGAAAACATCCGTCCCGAACATATTGCCGAAGCCATCCAATACCGCAGCTTGGATCGTAAGGGGTGGTTTGAATAAGTTTAGTCGTTTTCGAACAAAGTACCCACCACTACGCCATTGGCCCCGGCTTCGAAATAAGTATCGACCGAGGCCAAATCACGGATGCCTCCACCCACAATCACGGGAATTTGAACGGCCCGCGACACCGCGCGAATCATTTCCACCGGAACGGGATTAATTGCACCACTTCCGGCTTCCAGGTAAACCAATTGCATACCCAAATACTGTCCGGCCAATGCCGTAGCAACCGCCAAATCAATTTTATCGGCCGGAATCGGAAGGGTTTGGGTGATGTATTGCACCGTGCTAAGCGTCCCGCCACCCACCAGTAAATAGGCCGTAGGAATCACCGGCAATTGCATGCGCCGGATAACCGGTGCGGCCTTGACCTGTTGGCCGGCCAAATATTCGGGATTACGACCCGAAAGCAAACTCAGGAACAAAACGGCATCGGCCCGGGGGGTAAGTTGGGCATAATCGCCAGGGAAGAGAATAACGGGCTTGGCGGTTTTTTGTTTGAGTTCCTCCACAACGGAATCGGCACGTCCGCTACCGGAAAAACTACCACCCACAAAAAAAATACCAGGATCAAACGAGCGGATTTTCCGTTCCAATTCATCGTAAAAACCCGCTTCAACTTTATCGGGGTCGAGCAGGAGGATACGGTGGCGGCTTTGTTTATTGAAAAACATCCCAGCGGTTTTGCCCGTGCAAGATAAGATAAAACGGAAAAATTTACCGGGTATGCAATAAATGAATATTTGAAATTCAAGAAAAAATATTGCGAATCCGCCCACGGCGCCAAGGCGAGACGCCGTAGGTGGCTCGCCGGCAAAGAGCCGGGACGCTGCGCGGCCCGGCGACTTCCCGAGCAGACCAAGTCCGCTGATTAGCAGCGGTTAAGGGCTGCGAGGGTTGCGAAGGGAGACGCCGTAGGTGGCTCCCGAAGCTGCGGACGGAAACCGCTTGCGGGTTCCGGGAGCCGCGTAGGCAGACCGCAGGGCTGCCGGAGCGCCCTAAGCATTTAGCGGGGCAAATTAAAAGCCATGGAAGCCACGCTAACGCGGGCTTCGGGAAATTCTTGCCCTATCACTTGCACAATGGCCGCAAGCGTGGCGCCCGTAGTAATCACATCATCGGTCAACAGGATATGGCGGCCGTTCCAATTGCTTCGGGTGCGGAGTTCGAATCCGTGGCGTACATTTTGCCAGCGTTCCCAGGGCGATTTGGTGGTTTGGCTGGGAGTATGACGGCGTTTGCGCAAAGCCCGGGACTCGTAGCGGGCACCTGTTAAACGGGACAGACGAAGGGCAAAACCTTCGGTTTGGTTGTAACCGCGCAGGCGCATTTTACGCGGATGCAAAGGAACGGGCAGGATGATATGGGGCGGGTCGGTCATTAAACGTGGGGCTAAAAATTCCGCCAATCGCGGGCCCACGCGGGCATGGTGATGGTATTTGAGCTTGTGAATCAGTTTGCCGCTTAGTCCGGTTTTGCTATAAAACAGTAAGCTCGTGGCTTTATAAACCGGTGCCTTGGCTCGGAGTATCCGGGCCAATTTATGACTGTCCGAAAAATCATAGTGCGTAAAAGGCAATTCATCCACACACCGGCGGCAAATCACATCTTCGTCATAGGTAAGCGGCCTTCCGCACAGCACACAGGTGCGCGAATAGACCAAATTAAGAAGCGGCCTGAGGGGCTTCACCTTAGTCGAGCCAAGCTTTTAGATGGAGTCGTTGATTCAAAATGCGCGGAATTTCGGCCGCGGGGATGCGTTCCTGCTGCATGGTATCGCGGTCGCGCAGCGTTACGGTGTCGTCGGAAAGTGTTTGATGGTCCACCGTTACGGCATAGGGCGTTCCGATGGCATCCTGACGTCGATAGCGGCGGCCGATGGCGTCCTTTTCGTCGTACTGAACCTGGAAATCCCATTTAAGCCGGTCGAATAGTTCGCGGGCTTTTTCGGGCAGGCCGTCTTTTTTGACAAGCGGAAGCACCGCCACCTTGACCGGTGACAGAATGGCGGGAATGCGCAGGACGGTACGCACGGAACCATCATCAAGCGTTTCTTCCTTGTAGGAAGCGCTCAATATAGCCAAAAACATACGGTCGAGCCCGATGGAGGTTTCGATAACGTAAGGAATATAGGTTTCGCGGGTTTCGGGGTCGAAATAGCGCATTTTACGTCCCGAAAATTCTTCGTGCCGGCGCAGGTCGAAATCGGTTCGCGAATGGATGCCTTCCAATTCCTTGAAGCCGAAGGGGAACCGGAATTCGATATCGGTGGCGGCATTGGCATAGTGGGCCAGTTGTTCGTGGTCTTTGAAACGGTAGAAATCGGCCGGGAAACCCAATGAACGATGCCAATGCATTCGTTTTTCTTTCCAATTTTCATACCACTCCATCTCGGTGCCGGGGCGTACAAAAAATTGCATTTCCATTTGTTCGAATTCCCGCATACGGAAAATAAACTGGCGGGCGATGATTTCGTTACGAAATGCCTTACCTATTTGGGCGATACCGAAGGGTATTTTAACCCGTGCGGTTTTGAGCACGTTATTGAAATTGACAAAAATGCCTTGTGCGGTTTCGGGGCGCAAGTAGAGGTGTTGCGCCGAACCGGCCACGGCGCCCAGTTGGGTTTGGAACATCAGGTTAAATTGCTTGACATCGGTCCAATTGCGTGTTCCGCTGACCGGGTCGGCAATTTCCAGTTCATCGATCAGGGCTTTGAGGGCCGGAAGGTTATTGTTGGCAAGGGCATCATTCAGTTTGCGGGAAATTTCATCAATTTGGGCGGTGTATTTTTGCACGCGCGGATGTTCGGCGCGGAATTTGGCCTCGTCGAATGCGTCACCGAAACGTTTGCGTGCCTTGCGAACTTCCTTTTCGATTTTGGCTTGGATTTTGGCCAGGTGTTCTTCCACCAATTGGTCGGCGCGGTAGCGTTTTTTGCTGTCTTTGTTGTCGATGAGCGGGTCGTTGAAGGCATCGGTGTGGCCCGAGGCCTTCCAAACGGTGGGGTGCATAAAAATGGCCGCATCAATGCCCACGATATTTTCGTGCAACTGCACCATAGCTTTCCACCAGTATTGTTTGATATTGTTTTTGAGCAAAACGCCGTTGGGGCCGTAATCGTAAACGGCCGAAAGTCCATCGTAAATTTCACTGGAAGGGTAAACAAAACCGTATTCTTTGGCGTGGGAAGTAATTTTTTTGAATAAATCTTCGCTCATCCTGATATATTTTTGATTAAAACGAAAAAAAGCCGCCGGAAAAACCGGCGGCTCAAAGATAGGTTTTTTTACGCTTTTTATTTCAATTGAAAATTAGCGGTGCCCACTTTGGCATTGTTGTAATAAACATTGATAAGGTATTCACCTTTGACAATTTCATCGTCTTTGCTTTGGGGCACCACAAAGATACAGATGTCGGTATTTTGTCCTTCGTAGTTAAATTCTTTGGATGCGCTGGTGATGACATCGCTACCGTCCACACTGATAACATCGCGGTTACCGATAACTTCACCTTTGGGATTGACCACTTGCACATAGTAAGTTTTCGGGCCGGCTTTCACAGCGGGATTAGCTACGGCAGTTAAGCAAACGCGTATTTGTTGGGCACGCCGCGAACGGCGGGTAACCACCACTTTGCCGCTTTTTTTGATTTTGACACCTTCGCCTACAATATTGGTGGCCGTAAGCACTTTGGCTTTTTGAAGTTCGTTAGCCAAATTTTTGTTTTCTTCGGTCAGTTTTTCGTTGTAGGCGGTGGCTTCGGTGAGTTGGGTATTTAGACTATCCTTTTGCAAAGTAAGCACTTGGTTGGCTTGTTTGAGCGAATCCACCACTTGAACCAAGCGGTCGCGTTCCTTGCGCAGGAAATAGACTTGACGGCGGTATTTTTTGATAACGGCCGCATCAACTTTTTTGGTTTTTTCCAACTCGGCAATGAGTTGTTCCACTTTGGATTTGGCATCGGCCACTTCGGATTGAAGCTGGGTGTTGGTGGAAGTCAAGCTGTCGTAGTTGACTTTGAGTTCGTTCAAATCATTGAGCAGTTGTTGCTTTTCTTCCTGCAAGGCATTTTCGGTTTTTTTGAAATCCTTGTATTTCATAATACCTACACCACCCATTCCGGCAGCCAAAAGAGCCAGAAGGACCACCAAAATTTTCAAACCTTTGTTGGAACCTCCGCTCGACGAAGCGGGTTTAGGCGGTTTGAGAAAATCGTTTTGATCAAAATTGAATTCGGCCATTTGCTTGGATTTTAGGATGCAAAGTTATTAAATTTTTTTTCAGCTATGTTTTTTAGGATAAACGAAAAATTATTAGAAAAATTATGTGCACAGTTCTAAAAGTATAAATTGAAGGTTTTGTGCCGCTTAATGTAAGCCCAAAGAATGACGTTCCCGAAATTCCTTTGGTGTGAGACCGGTAATTTTCTTGAAACAACGGTAGAAGGTGGAACGGGAATTGAAGCCGGCATCCTCGCCCACGGCTTGTAAAGTATAATGTTGATATTCGGGTTCGGAAAGCAGTTTTTTGGCTTTTTCGACCCGGAGGTAGTTGATGTATTCCGAGAAACTACGGTTGTGTCTGCTTTTGATAAGTAATCGTAAATGGGCCGTTGAAATACCTAATTTTTCGGCCAAAGTATCCACATTCAAATATGGGTCGGTAAAGAACTCCTCTTCCTCGATGCGTTGAAGGTAAGTGCCATCATCAACATTGTCGGATTTGGACAATCGGGTGTATGGACGTGACAAAATGATTTTGAAAATACCCACATAAAAAATCCAGTAGACCAACAAGGCCACCGAAAACCGGAGTAATTGGTATAAGGGGTCGAAAGTAAACGGATGTTCGTGTTGCAGGTAATAATTACTAAGGACGGCAATAAACCATAAGGAAAATACAACAAATAAAATCACCATGCTTTTACGAAGCCAGATTTGAACACCAAGCGGATAAAAATGTTTGTTCTCCCGGAAATAAGCCCGCATTTTCCACCAAACGAAAAAACTAAACAATACGCCCAGAGTTTCATTGACAGCACGAAGTTTCCATAAATTGGATTGCAAAATATCCAAAGGCAATTCTTCAACAAGCCAATACACCGATAGGGATACATTAACGATAAAAAACACTATTGCCGCAAAAAAATATTTTTTGGAACGGGATATTTCATCCGTATATCTTTCCAAAAACATAAATAAGAAAGGTATAAAAAAGAAAAACCACGGCACATTGAGGTAACGCAAGAAATACGGAATACTACCACTTTCGATGTGCGTCAGCGGTTGAAGCAGATCGAAACTGAGCACCAATGTCAACCAACCGAGACAACGAGTCGGACTATGACGAAATTTACGGTGAAACAAGACAAAAACACTTACAATAAGCCCCTGAACCGCAGCAATAAGCAGTAAAATAAGAATCATTTCTCCGCCCAAATGTTTGTGGATAAAGTTACAAAAAAATTAAATGCTTTGTTGTTTGTTTCTCGGGAATGTTATAATTTTACCCAAAACCCGAAAGTATGGGAAGCATTTTTTCAAAAATCATCAACAGAGAAATCCCAGCATATATTGTAGCAGAGAATGATCATCACATAGCTTTTTTGGATATTTTTCCCGTGGCCCCCGGTCATGTTTTGGTCGTTCCCAAAAAGGAAACGGACAAATTGTTTGATTTATCCGAGCAAGAATATGTGGAATTAATGTGGTTTGCCTACCGCGTGGCCAAAGCCATGGAAAAGGCCTTCCCCGAAGCCAATCGAATCGGCATGGCGGTTATCGGGCTCGAAGTTCCACATGTACACGTACATTTGGTGCCCATCAACCGGATGTCGGATATGAATTTTGAAAAGAAAATCCAGATGACCGAAGAACAATTTGCCGAAATAAGCCAACAAATAGCCGAAAAATTTAAGGAACTGTACGGATAATACATTTCCATTTTTTGGTTGTAAATAAAAAGGCCGCCCTTTCGGACGGCCTTCATTTGTAGGTCAAAGTTATTAGAATCGCAACTTGGCACCAAACATCCAAGTACGGCCAAAGCCGAAGAATACATTATTCCCCGTATCTATTCCTTTATACATTACTCCGGTAGCACCATGGTCCCCCGGATGAATATTGGAATCCGATTCCGAAATATAAATTTTATTGAACACATTGTTCACATTTAATCGCAATGAGATATTACCCAAGTGCTTAATGTCGAATTTGTATTTAATACCGGCATCCACCAAGCTGTATGCAGGGAGTTTTAGTACGCCACTATTATTTTGGTCTTTGAAGTAATATGCATCAAATTTGGAATATAAATTATCGGCATAGAATTGATTCACATCAAAATACAACCCTTTCACCGGATTAACAACCATACCTAATCTTGATGTAAATTGGGCAGCATCTCCCACTTTCACACCTTTTAGGAAGATAGTGGGTTGCGTAAATTTAAAGTCGGTATCATCATATAAATTATAAAAATCCACATTATGGACATTTTTTCCATATGACCAATCACCGGCGGACAACATTCCGTAAAATTTAACCATGCCGTAGTTGGCTTTGGCTTCCAGCTCAATACCTTTATGAATTTCTTGGACTCCATACAAGCGGCCTCTTACTTTACCAAAACCACTTGCATAACCCGTGGCAAACTGGAATTTGTCATCCCATAGTGTGTAATAACCGTTAATATTAATATGCCAATGATCATTTTTAAAACCATAACCAATCTCAATAGCTTTTACTTTTTCATTTTTCAGGTCTTTTGCCACCATATTATCGCTATTATGCGGAAATACCGCCCTAAATAACGGTTGCTTACTATAATATCCGGCATTAACAAAAATATTATGCTGCTCATCAAAGTTATAATTGAATCCACCTTTCACATTGTACCCGGGCAAATTGACCAATCGAGAAGTTTGTTCGGGATCATCATTTGCATAATTGAAATAATCGATACGTTGGAAACCTTGTCGCGAGAAGGATCCTTGTACAAAGGTGGAAAGTTTTTCGGTTTTATATTCCACTTGACCGAAAACACCGAGCCATTTTACTCTACCCACGTTAAAGTATTCGATTTTTTGTTGACCCAGAATATCGATAAAAGGATTCCATGAAGGATTGGCTTCTACAAATTCATCGGGTGTAATAATGTTGTTGGGGTCGTTCACGTTGCGATTATCCATATAACGGTCGGCACCAATGACATCGTTCACTACCCGGTAGTGATACCCCTTGTAAGTACGCCAATCCACACCCAGGTCGGCACTGATATTGTCGGTAACATCGCCGTGGAAGTTGATGATGGTTCCGTACCAGTCATGCGAGTTCATAGAAGCCCGGCGGGTCAATCCTTCATCGCGTGTGTTGGTGAAGTAACCTTCGCTATCGGCCGTTCGATCGGCACCGAAATCGGGAACCGAACCACCGCTGTTCCATTTGTAAATGTCATCAAAACGTACCAGTCCGGTTTCTTGGGTGTCACGGAAAGTGCTGTAATAATATTTGGCACCATTGATTTTACCGATACCGCCGGTACCTCCACCACGACCCCAGGAGCCGTAGAATACGGAATTAACTTTATAATTATCGTTGAATTTGTAATCGATGTTCAACGAAGCAATGGGTTTGTGGTAGAAGTTACGACGCCAAGTGAATACTTTTCCGTCCAAATAGCCCCAATCACTATTGTATTTGATGTTGGGTTTATCAAAGGTTCCACCATATTTTATATAATCGGCAAGCGTAGGCGGATAATCGCGTTGGTGGTGCCATTGCGGCGCACCGGTAGCGGTAAACATAAAGCTGAGGTTGTCGCTGGCTTTGTAGCCCAAACCGAGGAACCAGGTATAACCGTTGAATTGGGTGGCATCCACATAGCCGTTCCCTTTGGTATGGCTCAAAAGGAAGGAAGCCGAAAGGCCGTTATCCATCAAACCGGTGGAATAGGAAGCCAGGTATTTGGTGTACCCGTCATTTCCCATGCTGAAAGCCACCGAACCACCTTTTTGTTTTTCGGAAGTGGAAGTAAGGATGTTGATGGTACCACCTACGGACGAGATGGCCAATTTGGAAGCCCCGAGCCCGCGTTGTACTTGCATGGCGGATACCACGTCGGCCAATCCGGCCCAGTTGCTCCAATACACCCAACCGTTTTCCATATCATTCACGGGCATACCGTTGATAAGGACGGCGGTATTACGTTGGTCGAAACCACGGATATTGATTCGGGCATCGCCCCAACCGCCACCTCGTTTGGTAGCATAGACCGAAGGGGTATAATTCAAAACCTCGGGCAGTTCTTTGGTGCCCAAATTTTCTTGAATTTCGGCTGCCTTGATGGTGGATTGGGCTACGGGAGTCAAACGTTCTTTGGCGATGTCGGCCACACCTACAATGGTAATTTGGCTGAGTGATTCGGCCGAAGGGTTCATTTTAATTTTGCCCAAGTTCAAGGTTTGGCCGGCTCTGACCGAAACGGTTTGGGAATAGTCGTCATATCCCACATACGACACCAACAAGGTATACGTACCGGGAGCGACATTCAAGGTAAATTTACCGTCGAAATCGGTTGCAGCCCCGTTTTGTGTGCCTTTGAGCAAAACGTTTGCTCCGGGCAAGGGCTCGTTGGTTTGTCCGTCAACGACGGTACCCGTAATTTTGCTTTGAGCAAAAATCACATTGGCAGCCATAAATAGGACTGCAAATGCCAAGGTCTTGAAAGTTGTTTTCATCATTTTGGTTATTGATTTTGGGTTATACAAATATCCTAATTTTTTTTCTTTTTCCAAAGAACTAATACCAAATAAAAAAGCCGTCCGAAGACGGCATTTCTTAGGGTAGGATAATTTCCAAACCGACGATCGGCGCATAAAGCCAATCGGAAAATTTATCCGCCCTGTCATTAACGTCCAATCCGTCAACCCGGTCATTCGGAAACCAGGTAAATTTATTTTCCAAATACAAATGTGTCAAAGCCGTTATTTGGTAGCTGAAACCCAAGGTCATATTTACCGCTGGTGCAAAGCCGCCTTCATTATACACATGACCCACAAAACGAGGATGTAAAATATAGGGTTGTATAGCGGGGTCATTAATGTCACCCAAACTCGATTGAATATTAGGTTTGTAGTAATAACCCAATACGGAAATACCCACATATGGACTTACACGATATATCCCGTATAATTTGTTGAATGAAAAATAGGTGAGGTCTTGCAACCAAAATTCGGTTCCTACACCAAGGCCCACCAAAATCGGTTTGGCGGTCATAGTGCGCAGACGTTTAGCTATTTCGGATGACTTAAATGCGTAATGACCACGGTGCTTCAAATTACCGTAAGCAAAATCTAGTGTAGCAAAAAAACGAAAATGACTGGTGATGCGCCAGTGGTATTTATAAAAATTGAAATACAACTTGGCATTGAATTGATAGGCGTTGTTGGCGATATTCGTGTTCCAATCATATCGTTCGCCGAAATCGGATTTGAAGAAACCGTAACTTCCTCCGATGGAGTAGCCGTCAAATGTGCGGTATTGCGCATGCAATCCGTTGATTTTCAATAAGGCAACCAACAATATGAGGAATAAACGTTTCACGGCAAACCGGTATTTTAGTAGCAAATATACAAAAAATTATCGCCTTGGGTAAGATTTTTTTACCGAAATAAGAAAGTTAATATGTGGTTGAACATCGTGTTTGTAAAAATTATAACCCGAAATGCGACGAATTTCGGTTTCGGTTTCGGGATTTACGGCCACCATGGTAGGCACACCCGCCCTTCCCAAAAAGCGCATGGCCAACTGACGATTACGCGATTTTTGTTCGTCACTCATGGGTTTACGTCGCGGGAAATCGGCCAACACCCATATTACGCCTTTGGCTTCGTCCTGAAACATTTTGTTGGGCAAAACCTCTTTGTGCAACGCCTTGCAGGGCGGGCACCAGTCCGAGCCGGTAAACAAAATGACAATGGGCTTGTGTTCTTTGAGAGCGACTTTCCGCGCCTCGTCATAGTCCAAATACCAAGTTATCCCACCGTATTCCACCGTGTTTTGGGCCGTAACAAAAAAATGACCCAGATATATCATTACCAGGGCCAAAATCCATTTGGAATTTTTCATGTTTGAAATTTTATCGGTATGTGCTCAAAAACCCTGCCAAAATCAGGATTCGGACAAGCCGTTTACATGGCGCATTAATTTCGATTTCAAGTTGGCCGCCTTGTTCTTGTGAATAATGCCCCGTTTGGCCAATTTGTCTATCATGGAAATGACCTTGGGCAAATATTTCTTGGCCGTTTCGGCATCTTCGGTCATGCGCAGTTTTTTGATGTTTGTGCGCGCAACCTTGTGGTAGAAACGGTTGTGCAAACGTCGTTTGCGGTTTTGGCGGACACGTTTGAGTGCAGACTTGTGATTTGCCATAATCTCTTTTGTTGTTAATTTTTATTTCAGTTTTCTTACCTTGCAGCCCGACGGGGAATCGAACCCCGATTACAGGAATGAAAATCCTGCGTCCTAGCCGTTAGACGACCGGGCCATCCGGTTGATTTCGATGTCAATCATCGCTTTTGCAGCCCGACGGGGAATCGAACCCCGATTACAGGAATGAAAATCCTGCGTCCTAGCCGTTAGACGACCGGGCCATCCGGTTTTGCGTGCGCAAAGATAAAGATTTTTTTTTACTCACAAATCCGGCCCGTCTTCCCTCTTACCTACGCCGGTATGTTACAAACCGGTAGGCGGGAGATCCTTTTTTATCCGGCATTGATATTTCGATTTGTTCCCATTCGGTAAGCGAAAAATCCGGAAAATAAACATCCGCATCCGGCGCTTCGGCATCGATTTCGGTCAGATACAATTTTTCGGCCCGCGGCAAAAAACTTTCGTAAACTTTCCGCCCGCCGATAACAAAAACGGGCTTACCGAAACATCCGGCCAACGCCAAGGCGCTTTCGGCCGAAGGACGGACCCAAATGCCCGGCGCCCGGAATTGCGGGTTCTGCGACAAAATAATATTGAAACGCCCGGGCAGTTTCCGCCCGATGGACAAAAAGGTTTTCCGTCCCATAATAACGGTGTTCCCCAATGTTAACGCCTTGAACCGGCGCAAATCTTCGGGAATACGCCAAATCAACGCATTGTCCTTGCCTATTTCGCCGTTTCGCCCCACGGCGGCTATCAAATACACGGGAACTTGTTTCATACGGCAACCGGTGCGGGAATATGCGGGTGCGGGTCATAACCGGTCAGAGTAAAATCGTCGTAATCAAACGAAAAAATATCTTTGACCGCAGGATTGATATGCATCTGCGGCAAGGGGCGCGGCGTGCGCGAAAGTTGTTCTTCCACCTGCCGGAAATGATTGCGGTAAATATGCGCATCGCCAAGGGTGTGAACAAATTCACCGGGCGCATATCCCGTTACCTGGGCCAGCATCATCGTAAGCAGCGCGTAGGAAGCAATATTGAACGGCACCCCGATAAAAATGTCGGCACTGCGTTGGTAGAGTTGTAATGATAGTTTGCCATCGGCCACATAAACTTGCCAAAAGGCGTGGCAGGGCGGAAGCACGGCTTTGCCTGCGGCGATGTTTTCGGCATGCGACTTGCCGCTTTCGGGCATCACTTCGGGATTCCAAGCCGTAACCATCATCCGGCGGCTGTCGGGATTGGTTTTCAGCGTTTCCACCAATTGTTTGATTTGGTCGATACCTTTTCCGTTCCAATTGCGCCATTGGGCACCATACACAGGTCCCAAGTCGCCGTTTTCGTTGGCCCACGGATTCCAAATACGCACCTTGTGCTCGTTCAAATAACGTATATTGGTATCGCCCCGCAAAAACCAAAGCAGTTCGTAAATCACCGATTTGAGGTGAATTTTTTTGGTGGTAACCAGCGGAAAACCCTCGGCAAGGTCAAAACGCATTTGCCAGCCGAAAATACTTCGCGTTCCGGTGCCCGTGCGGTCGGATTTGTCGGTACCGCGTTCCATCACCGTGCGCATCAAGTCCAAATATTGCTTCATCGTAGCCGGAACTTAGTGTTGAACGGAAAAATTTTCTTCCGGTTTATGCTTGTAGCGGAACAGCAGGGCGAAAAGGATGGCAATAACCAAGGCATACAGGGCAAAAATTCCCCAAACCTTGGACCAATCCACCATATCATTGTGGCGATACATATCCACTACCATTCCACTCAGTTTGGCACCCATCATTGCGCCGATACCATTGGTTACAATCATAAATAATCCTTGGGCCGAGGCGCGGATTTTGGGATCCACTTCCTTTTCCACGAACAACGAACCCGAAATATTGAAAAAATCGAAGGCCATCCCGTAAACAATCATCGACAAAATAATGGCCACAGCGCCCAGACCCACAGGCGACCCTACGGCAAAAAGCCCGAAGCGCAAGAACCAGGCCAACATACTCATCAACATTACGGTTTTGATACCGAATCGTTTCAAAAAGAACGGAATGGTCAAAATAAACACGGTTTCGCTGATTTGCGAAAGCGACATGACCACTCCATTATATCTTACAATCACCGAATCGGCATATTCCTGAATTTTTCCGAATTCGTGCAAATAGGCCTCACCCCACATATTGGTGATTTGCAATGCGGCACCCAGGAGCATCGAAAAGAAAAAGAACAAAAACATTTTCCAATCGGCCAACAAAGCCAGAGCATCCAAACCCAAGGCCTGAGCAAGTGTTTTTTCCGAACTGCGGTCGGGTGGACAATCGGGCAATGTAAAAGTAAACAAAGCCAGGGCTACGGAAACCGCCGCTGCAAAATAAAATTGGGTGGCCACCGTGCCCCAACCCATTAAATCGGTTATCCATGTGGCAATAATAAACCCAATGGTTCCCCACACCCGGATGGGCGGAAAACTTTTCACCACATCCAGGCCGTTTTTGGTCAGAATACAATAGGAAATGGTATTATCCAAGGCAATGGTGGGCATGTAAAACATCAAATACAAAAACGTCATCCAAAACACCCCGTTATAGGTATGTTCCCTTGCCAGCAACACCAAAAAAAACGCCCCTATCAGGTGAGCCAAGGCAAATAATTTATTCGGACTCAACCACTTGTCGGCAATCACACCCATCACGCCCGGCATCACCAGCGAAGCCAAACCCAAAGTAAGGAATACGCTCCCTATCTGACTCCCCGAAAAATGCAGCGTGCTAAACATATACTTCGCAAACGACAACAACCACGCCCCGAAAACAAAAAATTCCAGGAAATTAAAAACCGTAAGTTTAAATTTGATGTTCCGTGTATCCATAATCGAATATTGTTTTATGCATTATCGGGATTTACATCCGTATCGGAATCCCGTTTTTTCATCTCGCGCAACATTTTCAACGCATCGCGCAGCTTGGCCGCGCGTTCGTAATCCTCGTTGGCAATGGCTTCATCCAACATTTTTTTGATTTCCGCTTCATCGGGCATTTTCTTCTTGCCTTTGGGTCCTTCAAAGGCTTGGCCGAACAGGGATTGCAGGAGTTTGAAAAAATTTTCAGCCAGTTCTTTGGCCGATTCTTCGTCCAGGTCGATTTCAAACATTTTAAAGCCCTCTTCGTCCTTCATCATTTGTTCAAACTTGTCCAAAACCTCCTCGATTTCGCGGCTCAAATCTTCGTCAGGGGCCTCATCAACGGCATTCATTTCTTCGGGATCCACGCCCAAGTCGCGGGCTTTGTCGGCATCGGCGCCGGTTTGTTTCATCACTTGCGGCACGGTAAAAATGGGCGCATCGAAACGCACGGCCAGCGCCACGGCATCCGAAGGCCGGGCGTCGAGCGTTATTTCTTCGCCGTTTTTGCGCAGGTGGAGCCGGGCATAGAAAATATTGTCGGCAAACTTGTTGATCACCACTTTTTCCAGCCGGTAGCCCAAACCCGTAATAATGCTACGCATCAAATCGTGGGTCAGCGGGCGCTTGGGTTTAAGGTCCTTTTCCAGCCCGAACATAATGGCTTGCGCCTCAAAAGGCCCGATAACGATAGGCAGAATTTTACCATCGGGTTTGCCGGCTTCTTTGAGTATCATCAGGAAAGCGCCCGTGCCTGTTTGTGCACTGACAAGCCGTTCCACTTTAAGGCGAATTTCTTCCATAGCCGCAGTTTCAAGGGCTAAAATTACAAAATTTATCAGGAACAGGGCGCCCCGGCATACGCGTTCGTGGCGGCTACGCCGCATTGGCAAGCGCTTCGGGACGACGGAGCGCCCTCCCGCTTGCCGGCACTCACGCGGTGCCGTCGGGCTGTCCGCTCAAATGCGGCGGCACCCCGCTTTTGGCCTGCAAGCGCGGCGGACGTGGCTCCCCACCGGTCGCCCCGCCGCCACGGCAGGCCTGCGGCGCGGACGCATCGCAAGCGATGCTCGCCGCTGCATAACCGCTTCCATCCCTGGCGCTTGGACTGGGGCGGCAAGTGGCGATTTAAAAAATCCGAAAATCTTACATCGTTCAATCGTTAATCGGTGTTCTTCTACCGTAATCATTGAAGGCCGGCTTCGCCATGCTTATCCGCGCCAGCGGGCGCAGCGGTATCCTTGCGCGGCAGCCGGCGAAAGTTTTTGTGCGGCGGCGGAGTCTCCGAGCTCCGACGAGGAGGCATACGCACGCCGCTATACAAAAACCGCCGGATGCAAGCAAGATAATAGCGGAGCACGCGGTGCCCGCCGCATAGGCGTTGCAGCAAGCATAAAATATTCAAACCAAGTTTTGTTCTTTTTGCCGATAACGGCATTGACAATCCTTGCCATAGCTACGGCTATGCCTTCGGATTGCCGGCTTTGTTCTCGACAAAAATAACTGCAACTTTTCCGACATTTTACACTTGCTGCAACGCCGTGAACACGTCGCGATGCACAGCAGCGCGGCTGTGTGAACGAGTGCGGGGAGGCGCCCTGAAAAAATTATAACTCGTCTCGGTCGAATACGGTCAAATACCGGCTCAATGCGTAAAACATCCACGCATCGGACCAGCGGATATAGGGGATTTTATTTTTGACCGGGCGGGTGATGCGGTAGTGGAAATTTCCTTTGGGCGATTGCATATGCCGCAGGGTCCATTCCAGAACGCGACGGGCCAAGTCGCCGTGTTGTTGCCAAAGACCGGTTTTGTGAAGCACGACGATGAGTTGAGCCGTGCCGTGCACTTCGACCGGATAGGTGCGGTTGTCGTAGTATTTGGGAATGCCTTCGGGTGTGAAAAAGTTGTTGAGGTAATAATCCATTCCACGTTGGAAAACATCGTCAAAGGTAGTATCGCCGGATGCTTTCCGGTATTCGTGCAGGGCTTCCAGGTTGTAGCCCGTGTGGAAATTGTCCACCCACCGGTGATAGGGCAAGGTTCCGTAGGGCCAAGCTCCGTCGGGGCGTTGGTGCTTAGCAGCAAAACTTATCACGTGGCGCGCGTGGTCCAAGAGTTGATTTTCGCCTGTGTGCCGGTGTATCAACGCCAGGGTTTTGGCACCCAACAGACCGGCATTGAACACCCGGGTGTGGTCGAGTGGAGAGTAGGAAAAGGTAAAATCGCCGTCATCGTCGTAGGAGCGGTTGAGGTCGGTCAGGATAAAATCCTTGGCCGAAAGGGCGGTGTTTAGCCATTGTTTTTCGGGCAGGATTTCATAGGCCGCCAGCAGGGCTTCCACTGCAAAGGATGTGGCTACCACAGTGGGCGTGCCTTTGGGCTGAAAAAAAGCCCGGGCCTGCCAGTCGAACGGATAACCCCACGCGGCACCGGCATAGCCCGTGGATTGCATTTCCAAAAGTTGACGGGCCAGGAAACGGATTTTTTCCAAATATTCATCGCGTGCTTCGTACCGGTGGAGCCATACATAGCCGTGCAAGAACAGGGCAATGGCCTTGGCGTTATGCACCTTGGGAACGCCCGCCAAGGGACGGAAATTGACAGGGCTACGTTTGAAAAACTGCAACCAGGCCAGGCGTGCCCACTTGTTGTTTTTCAGTAGCGGAACGGATTGAAACAATTTGGAGTTGAGCCCGTCGAACGGGTCCCAACCGCGGAATTGTTGGGTTTCGACGTGGCGGCGGAGGAGGTGGAGGCGGCGGGTGATTTCGTTATTTTTCATCTTGCACACTTAACAATAAACCTATCCACAAGGCGAAACTAACAATTCCGCTAAAACGCACCAAAGTGGATTCGGTGAGCATAAAAATCAGCATCGTTATCAATAAGGAAAAACACAAAGTAGGAAGTTCCTTTTTCCTGCGGCATTTGTTCAGAACAACCCACAATGAAACGATAAACAAAATCAAACCCAACAGGCCGAAATCCAGCAGCACTTCCAAAAACTGGTTATGTGCATTGTAGTGTTCGTTATAGGCCGAACGTAGCCGGTATTGCCGGTAACGCCGGTATAAATCCGCACGTGAACCGCCCGTTCCTGTGCCGAAAAGGAGATGCGTTTTTCCTGTTTCCACTACGGCTTGCCAGTGTTTGAAACGATAAGCCGTGTCGTTGATATGTTTGCCTCCTTCGCCCGTTTGCGGTTGCCGGAAGTGATAAACAAGAGCCAAAGCCAAAAAGGCCGTCAGCCAAAGAACCGCACTGCCTGTTGTTATTTTCCGCGAAGCGGAAGCAAATCGCCGGAAAATCAAAACCTGAATTCCCGCTACCAATGCCAGCCAAACAATACGGTTTTGAAGTAAGAAAAGGATGGCTAATCCTGCAACCAAAAGCAGGATGTGATACTTTTTGAACCGAGAGGGATAGAACCAAAAAAGATAGATAAGGTAAAGCAGCATTACGGCCGCAAAGAGTGCAAAATAGGTGGTGTGTTTGTTGAGGAAAAAGCTTATTTCTTTGTAGTAGATAAAATCTCCCCATTGTTGCCATTTGAAATACATGCTTTGTAACCACGCCCAAGCAAAAGCACCGGTTACGGCGAATGAGAAGCCGTCAAAAAGCCGGAAAATATCGTTTTTGCCAGGTTGATAAACAAAAAATGTGAGTGGAAGGATGATTAAGGGCAGGGATCGTTGGAGGGTAATCATTCCGCCGGCCGGGTTATCCGAATAAATCAAACCGGCAAGTTGCAGGAACCATAAAGCCGAAAGGGCTAAAAGCAAGGGAAAATATTTGCGTATGACCGAAAGCAGCTGATGACGCCCTGTCCAAAGCACATATCCGGCCCATAGAATGATGGCTTTGGAGGTTAAGCTGTAATCGGGAAACGGAATACTGATGACCAAAAAATAGAGGATGTAGAATGCGATATGTCGTTGTTTTTGTGTCATTTGTCTGAAATTTGACGGGCGATATAGCGGGCCAAAAGTTCATAGCCCGTTTTGTCGGGAATGCCGGATCCGGGGTCCCAATTCCGGCCGGTGCGTGCGATGGAGTCCGTGGGAACGATGCGGATTTTTCCTTTGCCGTATTTTCGAATAATGTTGTTACGTGCCACATATAAGGGTCTTTTGGCCGGTAATTCGAAAAGGAAAATACGCCGGGTTTCAGGATGGACGGAAAGTTGCCTCAGGATGTTTTGCAGGTGGGTTTCCCATTGGTTCAAGGGCATATGGTCGTCGTGCATACCCACCGAAACGATGTAATATTTGGCAGCAGGCAAATCCCGGGAAACCGAATCCACTTGTTTGATGGAATAAAGTAAGCCCCCTTCGTAGGGATAGCCGAAAATATCCGTATGCCGGCCCAGAAAACGGACATCGGGGTTGAATTGTTTGATAAACTTTCTGAAATAATTGGCCCATTTGTATTTGAGGTAGGTATCGCCCAGCGTAACCACAGAAATTTTTCCGTCTTGCCGGGGCGGTATTTTCCAAGCGGTCAGGGTTCCTTTGGCGCGGGATTTAGGATAAAAATTGTTAAACCACCTAACGAACCAAAAACGGGTTTCGTTTTGCGCCTTACGGATATAATCGGCCCGGAAATAGTAGGATTTTCCGTTTTGTTGCCATTGAAAAACATCGTCGTCGGAAAAGGGTATTTCGTATTTGTGGGGTATTATAAAAGCATTGTAGTAAATAACGGAAGGCGTATCTACCCTCAACTGTAAAACGCGTTGCTTGTGTTTCCAATCATAGCGGAACCATTCGCCTTTTTGCCGGATCAGACGCAAGGAAAAAAACACGGAATAGCCGATGAGCAGGAGCCAGAGAATGCCGGTGGTATGTGGTTTTATCTTTTTCAATTCCCGGGTTGCTTTACATTGGAAATTAAAGGCAATAATTTGCCGGACTTTGAAATTTCCAGATATTGAACCTTTTTCAGGTGAATAATCATATCGTCTTTGAAACGTTCTTTGAAGTAGTTTATCATCCGTTGTTCGATATGCTCCGGCAAATTATCTTTGGGAACTATCCGGATTTCCACTTCGCCCGGTTGATTTTGGACATATTGAATACCTTCGATATAATCCAGTAAATCACCGTGCATATTGAGGGACGTTACCGATACTCCGCTGCCATCTTTGTTGTAAACATATTGCCCCGTACGGCCCAAAATACCCTTTAAAACACGTTGAGGATACACGCTTTCGTATTCCGAAATATCGCCCGTGCGAAAGCGGATAAGCGGCATACCGAAGTTGTCGAATCCTGTGGCAATGATTTCCCCTTGAATACCCGGCTCTTTGATCACCTTACCCGTTGCATCGACCAGTTCCAAATAACCGTAGGATTCGATAACGTGATAGCGCCCCGACCCGTCAAAGTCCACGGCAAAAACCAGTTGTTCGCTCAGCCCATAGATGGAAACCACGGGAAGATTCATCCTATCAACCAACAAGCGGCGTTGTTCCGGCGTAAAACGTTCCGAACTCAAAAATACGCCGCGGATAAAGTTGTAGCTTAAATGATTTTTATCGATAAACTTAAAAAAATTGTGGGCCAAATGCGGATAGGATTGAAAAAAAGCGATATTGTGTTTTTTTAGGAAACCGTAGATTTTGTTGTAGTAGTCTTCTTTGTTGCGATAGGCATCGAAGATAATTTCTTTGCGCGGGATTCTTACCCAAGCGGTCAAATTTTCAGGCAGGCGATGATTGCGCAACACACCGCGTAATTGCAGGTCGAAGCCACGGCGGCTCCAAGCTTTGTGCACATAGGCCCATTCCTTGTAGAAACGGTTGCGGGGCAAGTAAAAAACCGAAGGTTCGCCCGTGCTTCCGCTGGTAGTAATCATTTCGTATAAATGTGGCCGGAAACGGCTTGACAAAAACTGCTCACGCCGGTTGCGCAAATGGGATTTATCGATAAACCCCCAAGTATTTTCAAAATCTTCGATGGAATTTATTTCGCCATAGTTTTGCCGTCGGTAAAAGGGCACTTCCTTACGGGCAAAGTCGGTGATTTTTTTTAAATAAGGCCATGGGTCGGTTTCATCAAACCTTTTGGCATAGCCGGCATATTTTTTTCCCAGTAATAGTTTCAGCGGAAATGCCTTAGACAGTTCCAAAGCAACAGGAGGAAAACGCGAGAGCAAATGTTCGAATTTTTGTAGCGGATTGGTTTTCATATCATATTTCCCGTTCTACTGTCGGTGCATTTTATAAACGTTCGGGTAGGGAATTATTGTCTTTTATTGTTGCCCTGGCCTTTTTTTGTCCGCTGATTCTTCCGTGGCGGTTTCCGGTATTTTGTTCACCCTGAGCGCATGAACCACCGCTCCGCGTGTAAAATCTTTTCGTTCCAGGATTTTGAAACCGTTTTTCTGCAACAATTGAAGAATATTATCCAAATCGCTTAATCCTTTATTGTTTTTTTCGATATGGGAAAACAGTAGCCATACATCGTCTTTGAGTTTGGGTATGTCGGGCCTAAAATCCTTTTCGGTTTTTTTGAAGCGTTTTATGCCATGCAGGATTTGATTGTCTTTGATGTTTGGATATTGCTTCAAATGTTTGTGGTAGTAGGTAAAGGCCACATACGAAGCATAGTAAACATATACTTGTTGACCGGGTTTGATGTTATCGTTAATATGTTTTAATCCCACTTTGATTTCTTCGTATTCCAATGGAAATTGTTTTTTTAAAACTATAAATGATTCATAGAAAGGAATAATAAGTAGGAGATAAGCTAATGGTATTAGATATTTCCTTTGGTGGAATAGCTTGTATAAATAGTACAATGCGTACCCGATGATTAAGGCAAATGAAGGTGTGGCGTATATAAGAAGCCGGTCGCCGAATGGGAAAATCTTAAAATAAGAAAGCACCAAATTGATACCTAAGGGCACGGTGGAAAAAACCAGGGCTTCGTATTTTTTGTGGGCGATCATAAAGGCGATTCCCAAAAACAGAAGGATAAGAAACAAATGATATTCGGGCATCAGGGTTTTGTAGCGGAAAAATTGTTTCAGCCGGTTGTAAATAAAATCCCAAGCAGCAGCATTATAAAGCGAAGGCATGAAATAGTAGTTCCAATATTTTTTTAAACTTATCCTGACGGGATTATCTTTTACAATTAACAGATAATTAACCAAAAAGGATATAGCCCAAAGGAATACGGCCAAAATAAAATAAAGATTAAAATTTCCCAAGGATAGTTTATTGTCCTGAGTTCTTATATTAATTTCAAAAAGAATATAATGAAGAGCAATTCCCGTGAGAAAGAATACCGAAACTGTGGAAAACCATACGGCAAGGACAACAGAAATAATAAAGCCATAGGTATAGTTTATTTTATTATGTCCGTCTATAATTTTCAAATACAAGTACCATAACAACAAGCCCCAAAAAGCATCGCCCATATAGGGTTTTATTTCGGCCGAAAAATACAGCACTGGTCTAAACGAAACGAACAAAGCCAAAACAAACCAAGCCAAAAATCTGTCTTTAAAAAACCTGCGAACGATATGATAAAGAAAATATAAACTACCAAGGTAGGAAAGAAACGCATACAACCGCAAGGCCCATTCCTTATAGCCGAATATGCTGCCAACCAGTTTCTCGAACCAAAGATAACCGATGGGAGCTAACTGGCCGTAACCGAGCGGTTTTAGTAGTTCGCCATAATCCCGTTCAATAATGTTCAATGCCAAAAAGGCCTCA
Source organism: Flavobacteriales bacterium (assembly GCA_027023475.1). Classification (GTDB taxonomy): domain Bacteria; phylum Bacteroidota; class Bacteroidia; order Flavobacteriales; family Flavobacteriaceae; genus JAADED01. The sequence continues at coordinate 17,766 of JALVVJ010000078.1, read as the reverse complement.
TCGAGCCAGATGCTCCGGTTGTAAATAAAATTGATTATTGCCAGTGTAAGATAAAAGGCAAAAAGCGCAATCATTAATGCAATTGCTTTATTTTTCGATATATTAGATATAAAACTTTTTATATTAATGCCAAAAAAAGTATTAGAAAGTATATTTTTCATAACAAAACTATTTTTTTTCCTTGATACGAATAATGCGTGCGGGCACTCCTGCGGCTACGGCACCATCGGGCAAATCGGTAATTACTACGGCATTGGCTCCTATAATTACGTTATTACCGATTTTTATGGGGCCTAAAATTTTGGCTCCTGTGGCAATGTAAACATTGTCACCTATCACCGGAACCTCCCAATGCTCCGAACGGCCACCTACTGTTACGTTAGAACCAATCATGCAGTTTTTCCCAATAATTGTTCGCTTATGAAGCACCACTCCAATTCCTCCGTATCCAAATCTGCTGCCTTGGCCTATCTGAGCTTCGTATGGAATGCTTGAATTGTATATTAAAAAAATCAGAAGCTTAATGAATTTAGGCAAAAAAGGAATATGCCATTTATATAACTGATGGGCAATTCTGTAAAGATAGTAGGCATTGAGCATGGTTTAGTTTTTATGAGACTAATTTACATAATCCTGGAAATTCATTTTTTGTGAGTATATGCCTTGATGAATTTGTTAAAATTTTTTTGTGCATCAAAATCATTAAATCTTTTTATTGCACCGTCCCGTAATTGATTATATTTATTATCATCTATTGATAAGATAGCATTAACAAGTGATTCCACACTTTTAGGTTCAACTAATAGCCCGTTTTTTTCGTGGGTTACAAGTTCCGGAATACTTCTCCAATTGGTGGCAATTACCGGTACACCTACTGAAAAACTCTCGATGATTATACCCGGATATCCTTCACCTGTATGAAATGAAGGTAAAATAAGAAAATTGTATTGTAATAGTGTTTCCCGGACATTATTGCTATCCAGGGAACCGAGATAGCGGATATTGGGAATGTCATCGAAACTTTGTTCCGAATAGTATTTCCTGTCCAATGGACCGTAAATATCCAATGTGTAGGAAGTTCCCAATTTTGAAAATGCTTTTACTAATATGTCCACCCCTTTGTTGGGGGTAACACGTGAAATAAAAACAAATTTACGTTGATAGGGAATGTTGCGGATAACTCCCGGGTATGCCGGTCTTGAATTGGGCATCCATTCCACATTGTCAAATCCTTGATTCCTGAACCATTCAAGCATTTCCAGGGTCTCCACAAAAAGGGTATCGGCTTTTCGTAATCCGTTGAGCACGAACGAGCGTGCCGGTCCGGGAAGCTTTGCTATTTTCTTGTGCAACATTCCTCCGAAAGTATGATAAACAACCTGTTTTTTCATTTGCTTGGCCCACCATATTACAAGCGGAGCAATTGTTAAAGTAAAATCATAGGTGGCATGTATGCTAATCACATCAAAAGGCCTGAAAATAAAGGGTGCTTTAAAGGGCCACAAGAAATAATCCAATAATTGAAATTTAGGTAACCATAAACTGCGCAAGGGTTTTTGTTCAATTAGGAAAGACGAATGTTGCCGCAAAAATTCCAAAATGTCTTGAAACAGTTTGGTAGCCCCGCCTACCGAACGCGGATTTTTACCGGGTAAATTGCCCAACATCAATATTTTTTTTGTTTTATTCATGGGCGGTAACTGTTTCGATATTATTTTTAATGAGGTTATATAAGGGGTAAATCCATATCAGTGAACTCATCAAATAGCCCAAATGATTGATCGAAAATGAAAAAAGTCCCTCAAAAAACAACAAGAAATATATCACATAAATGATTTTTTGTTTTTGAACAGACATTCTGTTGATGATAGGATACAACAGAAATAATAAATAGAGCAATGCGCCCACCAAGCCCAATTCAATAAACAGGTGCGGATAATAAGTATCGGTTGTGGCTAGCCAAGGCGTGTTATACCAATTGAAATGCCATTGTTTATATAACGGAGAGTGATATTTGGTGGATGCTGCTCCGCCAAAAGTTCCTAGTCCTTCACCTAAAAATAGTTTGGTATGCTTGGCCATCATCCGGTAGGATTCGGCACGAACAGAATTGCCCTCGGTGATATATAGCCGGATTCTTAGTGCAATGTTCTGAACAATTTCTGAACTTTTTTGTGGGAACATTATCGTACCAAGTGTTAATAATACAACGAAGGCGGATATAATTTTTATTTTGTTTTCGTACAACAGAAACAAAACAAACAAGAATGCGCCGATAGTTTTGTAGGAAAAACTGGCAAATATGGAAATAATTGTTATGGCTAAGAACCATTTCCGGTATTTACCGTGATAATAAAAGTAAATCAAAAAATAAGCCACGGCATTCATAAAGGCAAACAAGGAAAAAAACACCACCAAGCCCGAAGCCCGCAATATCCCCATAGTGGCATTATAATAAGGAATACCATCGGGGGTGTGAAAGTAAAACCATTGATCTACGCCACGAATCCAATTAATGTAATTGATAATTTGCCACAAATCATTAATTATTACAAAATAAATAAACAATAAAATTAATGTTGATGCCCATTTGCGGATGCTGTATCCGTATAACAATACAACCAAAGGAAAAAAATACCGTAACATTTCCTCGATGGCTGCATGCCAATTGTAGGGGTGAATGAGGTGCATACCCATTACAACGATCAAAATTATTAATAGTGTAAACAGGTTTTTATTGATTTTGTGCATAAGGGCATAGAGCAACATATAAATCAATGCTGCTAATTTCAGTTGAGTGGATAAACTTTTATTAAAATTTTGTATAGCTTCGGCCAAGAAGACCAACAAAAAAGGCAGAAGAACAAAAAACAGCTTGATATATTTCCGTTGCAATGTCATTTTTAGGTTTTAAGTAAACGGGAAGAATAAATATAACGCAAAATAGCATAACGTAGTACAAGACTTAAAGCACTGGCAATGGCAATGCCGGTCAATCTGAAATAAGGATAAAGCAAGTAACTTGAAACAACGTTGGTAATAATCATCCCTAAATTAATTGTCAAAGTGACGCCATATTTTTTTCGTATAAGCATAGATGCTCCGAAAGCGACAGTTAGTCCCTGAAAAATTTTGGCTCCGGCTATGATTAAAAATAATAAGAGTGTTTCTGCATAACGAATATAAAATTTATGCGTTAGCAGGTAATATGCAGGAATCATCATCAATATAGCCAGGATAATCAAGTACAAAATTTTACGATTAAGCTGGGATAAATAACGGATATTCTTTTTGAGTTTTTCAATATCCACTTGAACCAACGTCATGGGAATAAGCATAAGGATGTTAGCAGCATTGAGCGAAAAACTATAATCGGCTATTTGGGGATTTGGCTTAGCAGATAACAATTTAATGATAAAAATATCCGAGTACAAAAAAGCCATATTGCTAAGATTATTGAATATCAATGTAACTGCACCAAAAATGAGTAAACGAAAGTGCCGGAAATATTTAAAAAGTATCCTCCAATCAATGTGTTCCGATTTCCATTCAAAAAACAAAATAATAAATCCGGGAATGAGAAAATAATGAGCTGCTTTAACAAAGCTATATTGTGGAAAGTCAGAATATAATACCAAAACAAATACTGTTGAATAAAACAACAAAGCCATCAATGATTTATATATTGATGCTGCCACACTTCCCTTACGAACCAGAAAATACACAGGAACCACACCTCCGGTAAAAAACAAAGCGTAAAACAAAATCCCTCCCCAAAGTTCCTGATAATGCATAACCCACAAAAAGGGTAATACCAGCAAGGATAATCCCGCAATAAAAAAGGTAGCAAATAACAATAAATACCACTTACTTTTCTCCGATCGAGTATAAGTTAATATTAAGGTGGGAAACCCGAACGACAAAAACGCTCCACCCAGTTCCAAAACCTTCTTGTAGTATTCCAACTCCCCGTAAACCGCCTTGGCCAAGTAATGCGCCGCAAAAAACATTACGGCCAATTCCGCCCCGCGTGCCACCACAATCGATAGCCCGTAAATAAGGTATTGGCCACGGAAAAGTTCGCGAATATGCAAGCGCAGGGTTTTAGTCCAAATTTCCGATTTTTTGTTCGTTTGCGCAACCTCTTTTCGATTTTTTGGTATTTGACGCGAAAAACAGGAAATTTGTCCATAGAAACATCAAATTATGCCCGAAAAATTTTCGCCCTTTCACAAAGGGCTCTATACCGACCTCTACGAACTGAGCATGGCGCAGGGATACTACTTGAACGGCCTGCATGAACATAAGGCCCGGTTCGATTATTTCTTCCGGCGTATGCCCTGCGGAAGCGGTTATGTGATTTTTGCCGGCCTGGCCGATTTGGTCCGGGCCTTGGAAAATTTCCGCTACCAGCCGGAGGATTTGGATTTTTTGTCCGGCCAAGGTTTTCGCAAGGAATTTTTGGACTATTTGAAAAACTTCCGTTTTTCGGGCGAACTTATTGCGCCGCGCGAAGGCGAAGTGGTTTTCAACAACGAACCCTTGGTAACGGTGCACGCTTCCATCATCGAGGCACAACTCATTGAAAGCTTGTTGCTCAATTACCTGAATTTCCAATCCCTGGTGGCCACGCGCGCGGCCCGCATCGAACATGTGCTCCGTCCCGGACAAACCTTTATGGATTTCGGCCTACGAAGGGCGCAGGGCTGGGCTTCGTATATGGCCGCCCGGGCCGCAGTGATCGGCGGCGCTTCGGCCACTTCGCACACCGATGCCGGACGGCTCTACGGCTTACGGGTTTCGGGCACCATGGCCCATTCGTGGATACAAACCTTCGATGATGAATTGGAAGCGTTCAGACGCTATGCCCGAGTATATCCCGACCGGGCGGTTTTGTTGGTCGATACCTACGATACGCTTCGCTCGGGCGTGCCCAACGCCATCACCGTGGCCAAAGAATTGGAAGCCCGGGGCCACCGGCTTCAAGCCATCCGTATCGACAGCGGCGATATGGCCTACCTTTCGCGTGAAGCCCGCAGAATGCTCGACGCGGCCGGTTTGGACTATGTAAAAATCATTTCGTCCAATTCGCTCGACGAGTTTATCATTCGCAGTTTGAACCAGCAGGGTGCCGCTCTGGACGGTTTCGGTGTGGGCACGCGCTTGGTTACTTCCTACCAATGTCCGGCCCTGGACGGCGTTTACAAACTGTCGGTTTTCGACGGCCGGCCCCGGCTCAAAATTTCCGAAGACGTGGCCAAAATTTCTTTGCCCGGAAGCAAAAAACTCTACCGCATCTACGATGACCATGGCTTGTTTTACCGCGATGCCATCATTCTGGACGATGAACAAATCCACAAGGTGGAACGCATTTTCCATCCCGACTACGAATTCAAAAACACACCCATCGTCGGCCTTCGTGCCGAACCGCTTCTCCAAACCGTGATGCGCGATGGCCGTTTATGCGTGGATTTGGAAACCGACCCGTATCGTATTTCGGAATACCGCCGCGAACGCATGCGGCACATTCCGCCCGAAACCTTACGTTTCGAAAATCCGCATATCTACAAGGTGGGCATCAGCCGCAAACTCTTCGACCTGCGGCGCGAACTTATCCAACGTCATTCATCGTTTTAAAAACAAAAAAACCGCCCCTCCCGGAGCGGTTTTATTATTCGCAACAAAGGTCAAAGCCCTATGCTTCGGCTTCTTCTTTTTGATGTTGTTTGATGAGTTCTTCCTGAACGTTGGCCGGAACGGGTTCGTAGGCGGAAAAACTACTGCTAAAAGTTCCGCGTCCTTGTGTAAGCGAACGCAAAGTGGTGGAATAGCGATACATTTCGGCCAAGGGAACCCGCGCTTTGATTTTTTGGTATTTGCCCGCACTGTCGATGCCCATAATCACGGCCCGGCGGCCTTGCAGGTCGGTCATCACATTACCCATCACGTCTTCGGGCATTTTTACTTCCACGTCCATAATGGGTTCCAGCAGTTTGGGATTGGCATCCATAAAGGCCTTTTTGAAGGCCTGTGCGCCGGCTATTTTGAAGGAAATATCGTTGGAATCCACCGGGTGCATTTTGCCGTCGTAAACGATTACCCGGATGTCGCGCACGGGCGACGAGGTCATCGGTCCCGATTCCATCACTTCCAGAATACCTTTTTTGATCGACGGCAGGAAGCGTGCATCGATAACACCGCCCACGATGGAGTTGACAAACACCAATTTACCGCCCCAGGGCAAATCCTCTTCTTCCTTGCCGCGCACCGGAAATCCTTCGGGGTCGGGCATGCCTTCGTAGTAGGGTTCCACTTTCAGGTGCACCTCACCGAATTGGCCGGCACCGCCCGATTGTTTCTTGTGGCGGTAGGATGCCGTGGCCGGACGTTGGATGGTTTCGCGATACGAAATTTTGGGTTTGGTAAATTCGGCCGTGATGCCAAACTCTTTTTTCAGCATCCAATCCACGATTTGCAAATGCAGTTCGCCTTGGGTGCCCACCAGTTGTTGTTTCATTTCGCGGTCGTATTGAATCACCACCGTGGGGTCTTGGCTGTGGATGCGTTTGAGTGCTTCTTGGAGTTTTTCTTCTTCGTTTTTGGATGCGGCCTTCACGGCTTTGCGCAAGCGCGGTTCGGGAAACTGGATGGGGCGCAAACGGATACCCGAATCCTGCGTGGTAAGTGTGTCGGATGTTTCGGTGGATTTGAGTTTGATCACGGCGCCCAAATCACCGTCGGTCAGTTGGTCCACCGGTTCGCGTTTTTTTCCATTGACAATGTAGAGCTGTCCCAGATTTTCGGTTTCGCCGGTGCGGGGGTTGTAAAGTTTGTCACCGGTATTTACTTTACCCGATTTCACCTTGAAATAGGTTACTTTACCCACATTGGGTTCGTAGAAGGTTTTATAGACGAACAAAGCCGGCGGCCCTGCGGGATCGGTTTCCACGATTTTGCCGTTTTCGTCTTGTTCGGCGGGCAAGTCGGCGGCGGCGGGTGCCACATTGTCGATAAAGCCCATCAAGCGGCCGCTTCCCATGTTTTTGAGGGCCGAAACCGTAAACACAGGAAAGAGTTCATGGTTGAGCATACCTTTTTTGATGCCGATTTTCATCTCATCTTCGCTCAGCGTGCCTTTGTCGAAATACAGTTCCATGAGTTCTTCATCGTTTTCGGCGGCTTTTTCAACCAATTCGTTATGTAATTGGTCGGCACGTTCTTTTTGGTCGTCGGGGATGGGATGTTTTTCGGGCTTGCCGCCTTCGGGGCCGAATACATACATTTTCATTTTCAGCACATCAATGATGGCCTGACGGCCGTCGGCGGTTTGGTAAGGGTATTGAATCAGGACGGCGTTTTTGCCGGCCAATTCCACGATGCTGTTGTAGGCCTTGTTGAAATCGGCATCCACGTGGTCCATTTGATTGACCACAAATACGGTGGGGCGGTGGAAACGTTGGATATAATCCCAAATAATTTCGGTGCCCACCTCAACGCCGTGGGCGGCATTGACCACCACCAAGGCCGTGTCGGCCACGCGCATGGCCGAAATCACTTCGCCGATAAAATCGTCCAATCCGGGTGTGTCGATGATGTTGATTTTATAGTTCCGCCATTCGGTATGCAGCGGTGTGGCAAAGACCGAGCCCTGCCGTTCTTTTTCGATTTCGTGGAAGTCCGACACGGTGTTTTTGTCTTCCACGCGCCCGCGCCGGGGTATCAGGCCGGCCTCGAAAAGCATGGTTTCGGCAAGAGTGGTCTTGCCGCTATGGTGGCTACCGACGAAGGCCAGGTTTTTGATGTGTTTGTCATCGTATGTTTTCATAGGATTCGGGTTTTAAAAATTTACGGAAAATAAATATAGGAAAAATTTTTAGCCCTTCGGATGACGGATTTCAGGGCGCCCGACTGCCGGCGTTCGGGGCGCCCGAAAAAATCAAAAATGAATCTCCTCCTCGCGCATGCGCAAAATACGCCGGGCCGAAAAATAGGTGGTGATCAACGTAAAAAAGATGCCCGTAATCCACAAAAGCAGCAGCCAAAACATCGTATTGTGTCGCACATAGCCCAAATTCAAACCGCCCAAATAGTTGGCAAACCATTCCAGCAAATACCAAACCCCCAACGCAGCCAAAAGCCCCGAAACGGCGGCAATCAACATGTTTTTGAGCAAAAAAGGACGCATGATAAAACCCTCGGATGCTCCCACCAATTGCATGGTTTTGATCAAATGCCGTTTGGAGTAAAGACTCAGCTTTACCGTGTTTTTGATCAAGTAGAGAATGACAAACAGGAAAATCACGGCAAAACCCAATGTAATCATCCCTATTTTGCGCAAATTGCGCGTAAGCAGTTCCAAAACGGTTTTTTCGTAGCTCACCTCGTCCACATGCGGGTTTTGCATCAGCCGGTCTTTGAAGCGTTTGATGATTTGTTCGTCCACATACGGGGCTTTGAAATGGATTTCCAAATTGTCCTGCAAAGGATTTTCGCCCAGCACGGCAACGAAATCCTGACCCAAAATTTGTTTGGCTTTTTGGGCGGCGCGTTCCTTGGAAACAAAGACCACCTCGCGCACCAAGGTATCGGCTTTGAGCCGTTTTTCGTCCTTTTTTATTTCGCTACGCGCCGTGCCCGATTTGTAGTAAACGGTCAGCGTGAATTTTTCCTTGAAATAGCGGTTGAGGTATTCGCCGTTGATGAGCAACACGCCGAAAGCGCCTACCAGAAACAACATCAAAAACAAACTGACAAACAACGAAAAATACAGGTTGTTGCGCTTGTAAACGTAGTATTGGCTATCGGATTGCATCGGCGGATGTTTTTCCGCTCCAAATTACGGAAAATTAACGGATTTCGTATTCGGTGCCGTCTTTGCCGTCTTTGAGCACGATACCCAGCCGGCCCAGTTCGTCGCGGATTTGGTCGGCCAGGGCCCAGTTTTTGGCTTGGCGGGCTTGGTTGCGCAGGTCGATCAGCAGCCGTATCAGTCCGTCCAGGTTTTGGGTTCCGGTGGCTTGGCCGGTTTGGCGCGGAAGGCCCAGGATGTCGAACATAAAGGCCTCCATGGTTTGACGCAGCAGGGCTTTGTCGCCGGCCGTGATGTGTGCTTGCCCGGCGGCTATGCGTTGAACGGCCTTGGCGCCGTCGAACAGCCGGGCCAGGGTTACGGGCGTATTGAAATCGTCGTTCATGGCGTCATACAAACTATCGCGCCAAGCGTTTACGTCCCAATCCGACGTATCCGACACGGGCAAGGCATCGATTTTTCGCCATGCTTCCCACAGCCGGCGTAGGCCTTTTTCGGCCGCTTGCAAGGCCTCTTCGGACAAATCGAGCACGTTGCGGTATTGGGCCATCAGGAAAAACAAGCGCACCGTAGCGGGCGAATAGGGCTTGGACAACTTGTCGTTACGGCCCGAAAAAATTTCTTCGGGCAAAATGGTGTTGCCGGTGGATTTGGACATTTTGCGCCCGTTCATGGTCAGCATGTTGGCATGCATCCAGTAGCGCACCGGATCCTTGCCGCCCAGGGCTTTGCCTTGGGCGATTTCGCATTCGTGGTGCGGAAATTTCAGGTCCATACCGCCGCCGTGGATGTCGAACTGTTCACCAAGGTATTTGGTGCTCATGACCGTGCATTCCAGATGCCATCCCGGGAATCCGTCGCTCCACGGCGAAGGCCAACGCATAATATGTTGGGGTTTGGCCTTTTTCCACAGCGCAAAATCCTGCGGATTGCGTTTTTCGTCTTGGCCTTCCAAGTCGCGTGTGTTGGCAATGAGTTCCTCTATTTTGCGGCCGCTGAGTTTGCCGTAGCGGTCCACCTCGCGGTTGTATTTGATCACATCGAAATAAACCGACCCGTTCACTTCGTAGGCCAAACCTTTGTTCAGGATTTCTTTCACCGCCTCGATTTGCTCCACGATGTGGCCGGTGGCCGTGGGTTCGATGTTGGGCGGAAGGTTGTTCATCTTGTCCAAAATCCGGTGGAAATCGATGGTGTATTTCTGCACGATTTCCATGGGTTCGATTTTTTCCAGACGGGCTTTTTTGGAAATTTTATCCTCGTCGGAATCGTCTTCCAAGTGGCCCGCATCGGTGATGTTGCGCACATAGCGCACCTTGTAGCCCAAATGTTTCAGATAGCGATATACCACATCGAAGGATACGAAAGTGCGCACATTGCCCAGGTGAACGTTGCTATACACCGTTGGCCCGCACACATACATACCCACATGGCCGGGCACCAGAGGTTCGAATTTTTCCTTGCGGCCGGTGAGCGAATTGTAGATTTTCAAATCGTCGCGATAGGATTCGGGCGTGCGGCTCATAATACGGTTTTTGGGATTAGAACAAATATTTGGTTTCCAGTTGGATATAACTCAAAAACTCTTTGCGCACTTCGGGGTTGCGGAATTTACCGCCGAAGTAGGCCGTTACGGTGGAACTGTCGGGGTCTTTGATACCGCGCGAATTGACGCACAAATGCTTGGCATCGACCACCACGGCCACATTTTCGGTTTCCAGGGCTTCTTGCAGGGCCGAAGCGATTTGCTCGGTCATGCGTTCCTGCACTTGGGGCCGGCGGGCATAATAATCCACCAAGCGGTTGAGTTTGGAAAGCCCGATAACCTTGCCGTTGGAAATGTAGGCCACGTGTGCAAAGCCCACGATAGGCAGCAGGTGATGTTCGCAAGTGGAAAACACGCGGATGTTTTTTTCCACCAGCATTTCGTTGTAGTGGTATTTATTGTCAAAGGCCGACAACTTGGGCATATTGGCCGGATTGAGTCCTTTGAACGTCTCTTTGACATACATTTTGGCCACGCGGCAAGGGGTTCCTTGGATGCTGTCGTCGGTGGTGTCCAGCCCCAGGATGGTCAGTATTTCCTTGACATGTTCGGCAATGCGGGTAATTTTTTCGTCATCGCTCAATTCGAAGGCATCATCCCGCAAAGGGTAATGCACGCTTCCCAGGTGATTGTCGCCGACATGGTCGTGTTTTTTGTCGTTGCAATTCATACGCTTTCTTCTTCGGAAAAATTCAAACAAAGATACGACAAATCCCGCGTTAGCCCAGCGTGGCCACCATCACTGCCTTGATGGTGTGGAGCCGGTTTTCGGCCTCATCGAACACGATGGATGCTTTGCTTTCGAACACCTCGTCGGTTACTTCCATGGCTTCGATGCCGAATTTGCGATGGATTTCCTTACCCACTTCGGTGTCGGTATTGTGGAAGGCCGGCAAACAGTGCATGAACTTGGTTTGCGGATTTCCTGTTTTTTCCATCAAAGTGCGATTGACTTGATAGGGCATCAATTTTTCGATGCGTTGGGCCCAAACTTCGTCGGGTTCGCCCATGGACACCCATACGTCGGTGTAGATAAAATCCACGCCGCGCACGCCTTCGTCGGTGTCGGACGTGAGCGTGATGCGGGCACCGGTTTCGGCGGCTATTTCGCGGGCTTTTTCCAGCAGATTTTGCTCGGGGAACAAATCTTCGGGAGCCACCAAGCGGACGTCCATACCCATTTTGGCCGCACCCACCAGCAGGGAATTGCCCAGATTGTTGCGCGCATCGCCCAGGTAGGCAAAGGAAATTTGATGCAAGGGTTTGTCGCTATGTTCGGTCATGGTTAGGAAATCGGCCAGGATTTGGGTGGGATGAAATTCGTCGGTGAGTCCGTTCCAAACGGGCACGCCGGCATAGCGTGCCAGTTCTTCGACCCGTTCCTGCCCGAAGCCGCGGTATTCGATGGCATCATACATACGGCCCAATACGCGTGCCGTGTCTTTCATGGTTTCCTTTTTGCCGATGTGCGAACCCGTAGGGCCCAGGTAGGTAACATGGGCGCCTTGGTCGAAGGCGGCCACTTCGAAGGCACAACGGGTGCGGGTGGAGGCCTTTTCGAAAATCAGCGCAATGTTTTTTCCGCGCAGCATTTGACGCTCGGTTCCGGCATATTTGGCCCGTTTCAAGTCGGCCGACAGCCGGAGCAAAAACCGGATTTCGTCCGGAGTAAAGTCCAAAAGTTTCAGAAAATGACGATTTTTCAGATTATACATAACGGCTATTATTTTTTCGGGTTTTGGCAAAAATAATTTATCCCATGGTAAAATCGGGATTATAGCATTGGAAAGGCACCTTTTTTTCCAGGAAACGGATGCCGTAGGTTTCCAATTCTTTCAACACGGGCTCGTAAACTTCGGACAAAACGGGTAATTGCACGCCCGGGGTGCGAATTTCGCCTTTGAGGATTTTCAGGGCGCCGATACCCAAGGGGAGACCCACGGTTTTGGCCATGGCCGTGTAGGTTTGGTCTTCGCCGATAACCACCAACGAAGCGTTGATTTGATGATTTTCGCCGCCCAGATGATAGCCGAATTTGTGCATCATCACAATCATATCCTTGTCATCGGGTTCCAAGGCCCATTTTTCTTCCAGGATTTTTTGGAGCAATTGGGCGGGGGTGGCGTTTTTGAGCCCGATTTTTTTCTCACCGTTGAACAGGTCAAGCTCTTCGAGCTTGAACCAAAGTTCGTCGTCTTGGTCGATTTTGAGGTAGTGGCGCAATTTGAGTTCCACGCTGTCGTGCGGGCTATACGGCAGGAAGGCATTGACAAAATCGCGGGGGGTGAGGTTTTCGGAATTTTCCATCACATAGCTGTCGTCGGTCATGCCCAGTTGGACAAACACGTTCCAGGCGCGCGAAAAGCCCACGCGCCGGATGGTGCCACGATAGAGCGTGCGCACGTTTTCCAAGCCGTAAACCTTTTGGTATTTAAGCGAGTCACGGTTGGGGTAGGCCTCAAAGCGGCCGTAGCCGTCGATTTCCAGGAATTCGGTGCGGCGGAAAAGCCGGTGGTAGGGGATGTATTTGTATTGGCCGGCGTGCAGGAATTTGGACACGCCGCCTTGGCCGGCCAGCACCACGTTGCGCGGGTTCCAGGTGAATTTGTAATGCCACAGGTTGTTGTCGCTCTCGGGGGCCACCAAACCGCCGGTAAAGGATTCGAACAGCAGCATTTCGCCCCCTTGGGCTTTGATGCGGTCGATGCTTTGCATGGCGCTCATGTGGTCGATGCCCGGGTCGAGGCCGATTTCGTTCATAAACACCAAACCTTTGGCGCGGACTTCCGGATCCAATTTGCGCATTTCGTCACTGATATAGGAAGCGGTAATAAGATGTTTGCCGTAGTGGAGCGCATCGCGGGCCACGGTCATGTGGAGGCGGGCCGGCAACATGGAAATGATCAGGTCGTGCGAGCCAATGAGTTCCCTGCGCACTTGCTCGTCGAAAATATCGGCCGTTTGCATTTGCACGCGCGGATGCTCGCCCAGCACTTTACGTGCCAGTCGCAGGTCGCGGTCGATAATTGTAATCGTAAAATCTTCCTTTTGGGCATGTTCGCCTAAATATTTCATCAGGTAGGAGGTAGATTTTCCGGCACCTATTTGGAGTATTTTTTTGCTCATACTTTCGTTGGATTTGGCCCTAAATTTAGGAGTAAAATTCCGATTTTGAAAGCTCAGGGGTGGTTTTTCGGGCTAAGTTTGGAGGCAAACGAGATAAGGACTTGACAAATGGAAAAATCTTTGTAAATTTGCGCTTGCAAAAACAGGGTACCTTAGCTCAGTTGGTAGAGCACAGGACTGAAAATCCTGGTGTCCGCAGTTCGATTCTGCGAGGTACCACTTCCGCTTCCGGTTTCGGGAGCGGTTTTTTTTTGAGCTCCGAAACCCGCCTTAGGGCGGTTTTCTTCGCGGCTCCGGCTGCCCTGCGGTCTGCCTCCCGACATTGCTACGCAATGTGCGGGACAAGTTACGCGGCTCCACAAGCCGGCGCGCCTTGCAGGCGACGGCGCTTGTCTTGTTTCGCACGCCTCGGAACCCTTCGGTTTCCTCAGCGGCTCCGGGAACCCGCGGCTTCCTAGGGCCAATGCTAAGGGCCGCGCCTTGTTTCCCTTCGCACCTTCGGGAGCCGGCGCGCTTTGCCTTTGGCTTCGCGCTGGTCTCCCTTCGGGCTTCGCAAGCCCTCCGGTCTTGCTCCGCGCGCATCGGAGCCGTCTGCGACGTCTCCTCGCGGCCCTTGGAGCCCTGCCGCCTCGCTCGGACTTTCGCCTCGCTCGGCGGCGGTCTCCGCGGACATTCTTTATGTCATTCCCGCGAAAGCGGGAATCCGGGCACTCCGAATTGGCTCCGTTTGTCCTCCCTGCGAAGGCGGAAACCGGAAACAACACGGTTATGAGAAGTGTATCGAATCCACCGGATTGGCAACCCTGTCACTTCGAGGAAAGTGAACCGCAGGCGAACGACGAGAAGTCTCAGGTTTGAAAGCAGCATCCGTACTGAGATTTCTTCCCGACATTGCTGCGCAATGTACGGGACAGGCTAGTCGCGCCCTTCGGGCACTCCATCGAAATGAAACCCTCCTTCAATGTTTGCAGTAGCAGGTGTAAATCGCTAATCCTAAATCATCTGTTCGATATTCCTAATTCGAGGGCGGCTTGCCGCCCGAGCCCACGCGCCAGGGATGGGAGCGATATGAGCCGAAGGGCTGCCCGAGCATTTTCCCGCGAGCGGAGGCCGACAGAGGGAGGCCCTACGCACCGCGGGGGCGCCAAAGGCGCCGAAATGCCGGAGCAGCCCGAGGCGAATTTAAGCGGACAGCCCGGCCGGCGCCACGTGAGGAACGGCCGACGGGAGCGTGCTCCGTCATCGCGAAGCGGCGGCCGATGCACCGCAGGTGCTCCGAACGTGTGCGGCGGGGCGCCCTAAAAAATGATTTAAATCCGTAGGAAACACGTTCAAGGCAATTAAATATGTTTGTAACCTGCCCGTTAATTCGGATTGACGAAGCAACACATCCAACCGAAAGATTTCGTAACTTCGTAGAACCGATTCCCCGAAAAACCACCCGCGATGATACGGCTCAAACTTATGCGCCAAACATCCACCATCACCTTCTACCGGGCCGATGATTCCACCGGCCTGGCATTGCCTTTTGCCGACGGCGGCATACGGGCCGGCTTTCCTTCGCCCGCGCAGGATTATATGGACTTGACCCTGGATTTGAACAAGGAACTCATCAAGCATCCGGCCGCTACCTTCTACGGACGCGTCAAGGGTGACTCCATGAAAGACGCCGGCATTTCGGATGGCGACATCCTGGTGATCGACCGTTCGCTGGACTGGCGGGACGGCATGACGGCCGTGTGTTTTGTGGACGGTGAGTTTACGGTCAAAACCATTCGCCGCCAAGACGGCAAAATCCTGCTGATGCCCGCCAATGCCGACTATGCGCCCATTGAAGTAACGCCCGAAAACGAATTTGTGATTTGGGGCATCGTTACCTATGTGATCAAAAAAATGTAAGCCGTGTTTGCCCTGGCCGACGGAAATAATTTTTACGTATCCTGTGAACGCGTGTTCGACCCTTCGCTCGAAGGGCGGCCCGTGGTGGTGCTGTCCAACAACGACGGGGTGATCATCGCCCGCAGCAACGAGGCCAAACGCATGGGCATTGCTATGGGCACACCGGCTTTTCAAGTGCGCCGGCTTATCGAAAGCGGAAAACTTGTGGCTTTTTCGTCCAACTATGCGCTCTATGGCGATATGTCGAACCGTATGATGCGGATTTTCGGCGAATTTACGCCCGGGGTGGAAATTTATTCCATCGACGAGGCCTTTTTGGATTTCCGTGGATTTCCGCCTGCTACGGATTTTAAAGCGCTGGGGCAGGATATTCGCCGGCGCGTCCGGCGCTATATCGGCATTCCGGTGAGCATAGGTTTTGCGCCCACCAAAACCCTGGCCAAAGCGCTGAACCGTATAGCCAAAAAACACATACCCGGAGGTGTGGCCGTGGCCGACACGCCTACCAAAATACGCCGTGCCCTGGAAATGACGCCCGTAGCGGATGTGTGGGGCATTGGACGGCGCCATGCCGAACGCCTGCAACGGCAAGCTGTGCACACGGCCGCCGATTTCGTCCGGCTGCCCGACAAGTGGATCCGTAAACGTATGAGCATTCAAGGCCTGCGCACCAAATACGAACTACTGGGACGACCCGTGTGGGACTTGGAGCAAGGCGTTCCGCCGCGCAAAGCCATTCGCACGGCACGCACTTTTGTCAAAGACACTTCCGACAGGGATTTTGTGGACGAAGCCATTGCCCATTTTACGGCCGTGGCGGCCGAAAAACTGCGCGCGCAGGGCTCATGGGCCCGTTATATCACCGTTTTTTTGCGCACCAACCGTTTTCGTAAGCAGCAGGATTACCGGGCTTTGCACTATACCATAACCTTGCCTTATGCCACCGGTAGCAGTATATTGCTTATCCACTACGCCCGCGAAGCGCTGCGCCGTATTTGGCGACCGGATTTGGCCTACAAAAAAGCCGGCGTTATGCTTACGGGTTTGCAACCCGAAGGCCATAGGCAATTGAACCTGTTCCGGCCGTTTGCCGATCAAAAACACCGCCGGCTGATGCAAGTGATCGACCGTATCAACCGCGCCGAAGGACGCCACAGCGTGCGCATTGCCGCCCAAGGACAAGCCCGTGCCTGGCAACTGGCCCAAATGCGCCGCTCACCGCGCTACACCACACGTTGGGACGAAATCATACGGGTTTATGCGCGGTAAGTCCTTGTTTTTTTGGCTTGCGGCTTTATGGCTATCCACCGCCACGGCACAAAATACCGACACGCTTTGTGTGGCCTTTACGGGCGATATTATGATGCACGGCCCGCAAATCCGTGGCGCATTCGATAGCCAAAGCGGACGCTATGATTTCGATGCATCCTTCGGATGGATTGCTCCTTTGTTTCCCTCCGCCGATGCGGTTGTGGGCAACCTGGAAACCACCTTGGTCAAACGGAATTATACGGGCTATCCGCGCTTTGGTGCGCCCGAAGTGCTGGCTTTGGCCTTGCAGCGGGCCGGATTCACACACCTGATGACGGCCAACAACCACAGCTGCGACCGGGGTGTCGAAGGCATTGGCAACACCGCCGCCACCCTCGACAAACTGGCTATGGAACACACGGGTTCGGGCGCCTTACCTTTGGACAGCGTTCCCTATGCCGAAATCCGAAAGGGCCGTATCCGGCTGGCCGTGCTCAATTACACCTATGGCACCAACGGTTTGCCTGTGCCGCAGGGATGTTATGTCAATATCCTGGATACTGCCCGTGTGCGACACGATGTGGAACGACTGCGGGCCTTGGGACGCTTTGACGACATCATCGTGTTCTTGCACTGGGGGCAACAATACCGCACGCGCCCTTCGCCCGGGCAATTGCGGTGGGAAAAATTTCTGCACAGCTTGGGTATCCGTATCATTATCGGCAATCATCCGCACGTGGTGGAGCCGGTGGTTTGGAATAAAGAAAAAGGAAAACTTACGGCCTATTCGTTGGGGAATTTTATTTCGAACCAACGGGATTTTCCACGCGACGGCAGTGTGGTGTTGTGGGTTCGATGGATAAAACGCCAAGGGAAATTGTATTTGGACAGCGTGCGTTACTTGCCGGTGTGGGTGTATAAATATCGTAGCGGCGAACGCTGGTATTTTGAAGTTTTGCCCACAAGTTTGTTCGTGTTGCGTAAATCCTATTTCGATAATGATGCGGATTTCCATAAGATGGTGCGTTATCATCTTTATATCACCGGTTTTTTGAAACAAATTCCGCAAAAAACAATGCAAGCGGGATTGGATAATTTACTTCCACCACCGCATTTGTGGGATTTGCCGGTGGTA
>JALVVJ010000077.1 GCA_027023475.1 Flavobacteriales bacterium | reverse complement strand
CAGTGTGGATGCTTTGCCGTTTTGCAAGGGAATGGTATCGCCCTTGGCGTGTGCGTCCAGGATGCGCTGTGCATCCCGGTAATATTGCCATTCCGCATAATCGCGTCCCTCGATACGCCGGTCGATGCGGTAGGCCAGCCAGGTGGCAAAACTTTCGTGAAGCCAATGATGCGATGCGTTGGTTTCGGTTACCAGGTCGCCGAACCATTGATGGGCGGCTTCGTGAGCCAGCACATTGTAGGGCCGCCCGTCGGCCAAGGAAGTGTCGTTGACGTAGTAGGCGTCATTGTAGGTGGTGGCTTCCAGGTTTTCCATGCCGCCGTAGAAAAAATCACGTAGCGGTATTTCACGATATACGGGCCAAGGAAATGGTGTGCCCGTTTCCTGTTCCAGCCAAGGAATAATGCTGTCGGCATAGCGGTAGGTTACGGCCAACGAAGCACTGTCGGCCGGGTAGCCGTAGTGCCATTGCGGAATACCGGCGGCCGTATCGCGCCGCACGGTATAATTTCCCGCACCCACAAACAGCAGGTAATAGGGTGCCGGCTTGTCTTGCACATAGTGCCATATTATTTCATGGTCTTTGTGCGTTTTGTCTTTAAGGATTCCACTACTTATTACTTCGTATCCGGCCGGAAAACCGATACGGATTTCCCAGCTGAATTTATCGTTCAAATCGTCCTTGCCGGGCATCCAACTGCTGTTGTTTTTGCCTTGGCCTTGCGTCCACACTTGGCGGACGGCGGCACCCGTGTTCCAACCGGTAAAATACATACCGGCTTGCGGACGGCCTGTAAAATCGAACCGGATTTTGTAGGATTTTCCTTTGCGGAACCGGCCGGTCAAAAGCAATTGTTTTTCACGGCGATGGAAATATATTTTTCCGTATTTCGGGCCGTTTTGCAAATGAATACCCGCACCGATATTCCAGCGCAAAGTATCCGTGTTTTCCAAGGCCCGGAAGTTGTATTGCACCGTTCCTTTTACCTGGCCGGAAGTGTCAATATGCACCGTAGCATCCATGTACAGGATGTCATACCGGTGTTGGGCTTGTAAGGACAAGGTCCAAAACAGGAAAAGGAAAGTCGCTTTTTTCATCATCGGTTAGTTTGCCGGTATTTCCCGGATATTATGGATTGTTGCCGTTTTCCATTTTACGGTCCACCGTTTGCAAAATTTCTTGGGTTTCGTTCCGAGCTTTGTCCAGTAATTCCCGTGCCCGGTCGAGGATTTCGCGGGCTTTTTGCCGGTCGTTGAGTTGGGCGGCATTGATGCGCACGTTGTAGTAGGCGCCCTGCAAGCCGGTGAGCAGCGACAAAGCACCCACGGCCGCATCGGAAATGGATGCGGGCAAACCGTGCTGTGCCATGGCCCGGGGCACTTCCAGGGCCTCATAGGCCGTTTGCATCACTTCCAGGGGGATTTGGGTAGCATGTAGCGTGGCCTCCTCGATGGCTTGGCGCCGGATTTTTTGTTCTTCCCCGGTCTTTTTGGGCAAGCGGAAGGCGTCCATGATGGCGTTGAAGGCCCGGGTGTCTTCGTCCACCAGCGCCAGGAGTTTTTGTTTGTAGTTTTCGCCTTTGACAGCCCAATCCGAAAAGAATTCCCAGCGGTCGTCCCAGCCGCGTTTGTGGGCCGAAAGGTTGGCCACCATGGTGCCCAGCGCTGCACCCAGCGCCGCCGTGTAGGCCGCCACCGAACCGCCGCCGGGCGCCGGTGCCTCGGATGCCGTCCGGTGGGCGAAATCTTCGAGGGTCATATCCACCAGGCGTTTGCCTTTGGTGTCGTCCAGCAGGTATTCGATGACCTTTTGTTGCGGGTCGAAGGGTTTAAGGTCATCAAGGCCCAGGGATTTGACGGCGATTTTGATTTTTTCGGGTTCCGAAATACCCAAACTGCGTTGTTGCTTGCGCAGGAAATAATCGGCGGCATCGATGAGCACCTTTTTGGGCACCAGCCCCACGATTTCGGAGCCCGTAACCCGCACGCCGCGTTTGTCGGCCGCTTTAACGGTTTCGTCGAAAACCAGGTGGACGGGCGCCTTGCGGATGTCGGTAATGTTGTAGGACACTTGGGCTATCCCGTATTCGTCGATATACCATCCGATGCCTTTTACGCCTTTGAATTTTCCGGGGATGCGCACCGGATTACCGTCCCGGTCGCGCACCACGGGGCCGGTGAGCGGATTTCCTTCGCGCTTGATACGGCCGGCCTCGCGGATGTCGAAGGCAATGGCGTTGGCACGGCGGGTGGAGGTGGTGTTGAGGTTCACGTTGTAGGCCACCAGGAAATCGCGTGCGCCCACGGCGATGGCGCCCGAACGGGCCACTTCGTCGTTCCATTCATCGGGGCCGAAATCGGGTTTGGTGGCGGGATGGGCCAATTTATCGGCCAGCCCTTCGTATTCGCCTTTGCGCACGGTGGCCAGGTTGCGGAATTCGGGCCGGGTAGCGGCATTTTCGTAAAAATACACCGGAATGTTCAATTCTTTGCCGATGCGTTCGCCCAGCCGGCGGGCCCAGCGAACGGTTTCGTCCATGGAAATGCCCGACACGGGCACCAGCGGGCATACGTCGGTGGCGCCAAAGCGCGGATGTTCGCCTTTGTGATGGCGCATATCGATGAGTTCTTTGGCTTTGCGCACCAGCCGGAAGGCCGCTTCGACCACTTTTTCGGGTTCGCCCACGAAGGTGATCACCGTGCGGTTGGTGGCCCGGCCCGGATCTACGTCCAGGAGGCGGACGCCTTCGACGCTTTCCACTTGGCGGGCGATTTCGTTTATTTTGTTCATGTCGCGCCCTTCGCTGATGTTGGGCACACATTCGATGATTTGTTTTTCCATAAGCTGTTGCA
>JALVVJ010000076.1 GCA_027023475.1 Flavobacteriales bacterium | reverse complement strand
ATCAACCTGACGCTTCGCCGGACCGAAAACCTCCAAATGTATGCCCGCCGCGACCTCCAAGGCAATCCCTACAACATAGGAACGGTAAATTACGTGCCGGCACTTATCAAACAACACGACTATCCTTTGGCCACCATCTACGTGTATTCCGTGCGCCAAGGTATTTCGTTTGCCGACGGCACGGTGGGCGAAATCGGCGGACAGGCCGATGCCGTTTTCAAGCTCAAACGCAAAACCCCTTTGGGTGGCCGCTACGGCACTATCATATCGGTCAATGCTTCGCAATGGAACGGCTTGAATGCCGAATTTTACCCCCAACGCGGTATCTACCGCCGGCCGTTTTGGCAAGCCGGCCCGCTTTATTACCGCGACATTAATTTGGAAGTGAAACGCAAACTTTCGCGTCGCTGGAAAACCGCCTTTTTCGTAATGCATCAAACCTACAACCAGCGCCTGCTGGAAGGCCACGGCGAAACCGTGCGCGCCCTCACGGCCGTAACCGATTGGACTTACCGGATCCAAGGCGCCACATCCTTGCGCCTGGAACTGGAACATTTGTGGACTGCACAGGACGAAAAAAACTGGGCCGCCGGCGGATTGGAATTCAACCTGAACGGCCGATACGGATTTTTCCTGACCGATATGTATAACTACGGCTCCACGGGCATTCACTATTACAATACCGGCATTGTTTATACCCAAGGCGGAAACCGCTTGCAATTGGGCTACGGACGCCAACGCGGCGGACTGGTGTGTGTGGGCGGTGTGTGTCGTTATGTTCCGCCCAACAAGGGTTTGCAACTGAGCGTATCGCTTTCGCTTTTTTGACAATATTTTTTGGAGCTCCACAAGCCGTCAGGGCGCCGGCGGCGGAATGAAAATTCCGCTGCCGGCGGCGCAAAATATCAGCGGCAAATGTATGGATGCGGAATTTAGCGTTTATTCAACACCTTGACCGGGAAAATCCCCTCGATTTTGCGCCGCCGGCCCCGCGCCTTCGGCGCGGGGCCGGCGCCCCTTGTCTTGTTCCGCCCTCCGCAAGCCCTTCCGGCTCCGCTTCGCTTTGCCGTTGGTCTTGCTTCGCAGGCCTCGGAACCCTTCGGTTTCCTCGGCGGCTCCGGCAGCCCGTTCCGGTCTGCCTTCGCAGGCGGCGGAGCCCCTTCGGGTCTCCTTGCTGGATCGGAAAGACTGCGCTTGCGATGGCCGAGGCGTAACCCGCGCTTGTTTTCCTCCGCTTCCGCGGCAGACCGCAGGTCTGCCGCGGGCTTCGCGAGCCCTACGGTCTCGCTACGCTATAATTTTTTCACTAGTAGATTACATAAGCCCGGATGTTTTAACCGAAGCCGGATGTTCCATTGTAGCCGCGCGATTTATCGCGCGCAAAAAAGCGCCAGGGATGGGAGCGGTTATGCGGCGCAGGGCAGGCGGAGGCGTTGCTTCAAGCATAAAATATCCAACCAAGTTTTGTTCTTTTTGCCGATAACGGCATTGACAATCCTTGCCATAGCTACGGCTATGCCTTCGGATTGCCGGCTTTGTTCTCGACAAAAATTACTGCAACTTTTTCCACATTTCATACTTGAAGCAACGCCTTTTTGTGCCGGCGGCGGGGGCTCCCAGAGGAAGAGACCACGGCGCCGGATTTACAAAAACCGGCCTTGCCCAAGCCGCATTTGAGCGGACAGCCCGGTCCCGACATCGCGCAAGCGATGTACGGGAGGCGCCCAAAAAATTATCGTAACTTAAACACCGTCCAACCTTCGCCGTCCTTACCCAAAATGAACCGGGCATCGGGCGAACAGGCCACAGGCGTAAAGGGCAGTTTGAGGATGTTGGATTTGGTAACCAAATATCCTGTGCCATCGCCTGCCAGGCAGAAGTAAATCCGGCTGCCGGCCCGGAAGATTTGCACCGGACGCAACTCGCCCGGTAGTTGTTTGAAGCGTTTTCCGTCGATCCAAACACGGCCTTTGCGGTCGGTGGCGGCTATGTGTTCGTTGGCAATGACGACGGATTTGAATTTACGTCCGCCGAAAAGTTTACTGATTTTACCGGATGTGCGCAGTTGAAGCACGTGTCCGGCCGTGTCTACCGTTATGAAACTTCCTTTGTAGGTTTTCCAGATGCCGTCGCGGCTGGGGACGGGCTTTTTGACCCGGATACGTTCTTGCCCGCGCCGGTTGAGCACCCAAAGTTTGCCATCGGCTTGCTGGACGAACAAATAATCTTTGCCGCCAATGCGCAAGTGCTGGGGCGGG
Organism: Flavobacteriales bacterium; assembly: GCA_027023475.1. Classification (GTDB taxonomy): domain Bacteria; phylum Bacteroidota; class Bacteroidia; order Flavobacteriales; family Flavobacteriaceae; genus JAADED01. Next base: position 9,797 of record JALVVJ010000076.1, on the reverse strand, counting down.
GCTTGCAGCGGGGAAGCCAAACGGTCGAAGGAAAAGCCCTTGACCGGCCGGCCCTGAATGTCGTAGAGTGCCAAACGGCGCCCCAGGGGAACGGCAATGCGGTAATGACGGTTTCGCTCGTAATCGAAAAGACCGATGGGGCCGGTGGGTTGCAAGTGAAGCGGAAAAGGTTTGACATAAGTGCCGCGAATATCCATCACATAAACACCCGAAGGCGTGGCATAGAGAAACTGACGTTTGCCGTTGCGGAACATATCCACCTGATAAAGCGGGCCCGTAATGGGTTCGTCGATGTTTTTTTGCCAGCGCGGTTTTCCTTTGCCGTCGAGCAAAACAAGGCGTTTGGCTTTGTCCTGGAACAGAATTTCGTAGCTCCGCGACCGGTGGTTGTAAATCCATTGTGGTCCGAAACCGAGTCCGGCCGGCCATTGCAGGTCGAAAAGGCGGGTATAGCGTGCACCTTTTTCGGTTGCCTGCGCGGGAGTTTCGACAGTAATTCCGGCAAAATTTTGAAAAATTAAATGATCATTGTAGCGGATGCCGAACCACCGGTTTCCTTCGCGATGCAGCAGATGCACATCGGTAGAAAGAAAATCACGTATTTCGCCGGGCATTTCATCGCTGACATCCTGGCCAAGGTAGTGCATCAAATGCTGTTTGTCGGACGCCATCACCACCAACTGGCCCTGCACGGCCATCCAAGGCAAGGATTTGCGTGCCGTAAGCGGATACAAAAAAGCCGGCAATGCGGAGGAATCGGAATTGCGGTAAAGGTCGATTCCTTCGATGTTTTCGTCGGGATCGCGCTCGCCTATCACTTCGTCCGGGCGTCCGGCCCAAAGTAATAGGGCAGGCCCAGGGTCTTGTACAAATCCCAAGGCCTTTACCGATGCGTATCGTTTGCCGGGAACCGGAGGCCGTGCATAGCCCGCCGAAGCCAGAAAACCGGCCCAATGCCGGGCCCATACCGGAAAAGATTCGGTAAAAACCGCCGTAAACTGCTTTCGGTTTTGCAAATAACGTATCAAATCTTTTCCGCTGGGGTCCACGACCGAAAAAGCATCACGTAAATCGTGCACCGAATCGGTTTCCATACCCAATCCGGCGTACTTGTTTTGGCCGGGTGCTTCCACATCCCAAATCCAAACCTTGCCATTGTAGCGTAGCAGAAAACCGGATTGAACCGGAAGATCTTGCGGGCGCAGAATTTTTGCAGGTTGAATGTACCAGTTGGCAAAGGCCTCGCTGTTACGCCCGTGGCGGATGCGCTGCACCAAGCCGGAAGACATCGGTACAAAACCACCACGCATAAACTTATGCAGCGCATCGGCGTCGGTGGTAATCAAAGTGAGGGTATCGGTTACATAGCGGTAAACCGGCGGGTCTCCGCCGGCAAAGTATGTTTTCCCTTGGTAACCGGCTTTGCTCTCACCCGGTTGAGCCAAAGTGTCGGAAGGGGGCAAAAAGGCCAATACAGCAACCTGACTTTTGCTGCTGTAAATCCATTGAACCGTAAAATGCGGAGCACCGGAATGCTTCAAGGCCGTGGTCAATGTTGAAGGCAGCAAACGACGGCTGAGCAAATCGGGACGGGCGAACAGGGCCGTATCGTTTACTTCCAGTATATATCCGGCTTCTTGCAGGAATACGGTTTTTCCTTGCTTGGGTTTGCGATGGCAAGCGCTCAAAAAGCTCCCAAAAACAAGTAGCGCAAGCAGGATTTTCGAAAATTTTATTTGCGTGCCAACCATTGCAAAGGATTAAGTTTTCGGGTGTTTTGATAAATGCGGAATTTCAACACATAGGTATTGGACGCGGGATTTTTGCCCACGTTTCCTATCCATTGACCTTTTTCCACTTTTTGACCGGTTTTTACTTGCACATTGGTAAGATTTCCGTAAATACTGATGTAGTTTCCGTGGCGGATATAAACGAGGGTGTTTCCGCCCGGCACCACCTGGATCATCATCACCTCGCCGCGAAAAATGGCGTAGACCTTTTCGGCAGGTGGAGTGGTGATATAAATTCCCGAACTGTTGATGGTAAGGTTTTTAAAAACCGGATGCGGTTGAACGCCGAAGCGTTGGGAAACATAACCGTGCTTGACGGGCCAGGGCAGATGGCCTTTGTTTCCGGCAAACGAGCGGGCCAGGGCTTTGCCTTGGGGCGTAAGCACAAATTCGTTACGACCGCTTTTTCCTCGGGCTTTGTTGCGACGGGCAATCTCGCGTGCAATCAGTTTTTGAATTTCGCGGTCGAGACGGCGTGCTTCGCGTTGTTTCTTTTTAATTTGAGCAATGTAACGGGATTTTTGTTTACGGATTTGCGCCAGCAAAGTCTCTTGTTTTCGACGTTCTTGCTCCAAGGCGCGTTTTTCGTCGGCCAGGCGGGTAAGCATATTCTCTTTTTCGTGTTTTTTGTCTTGCAAACGCTGTTTTACCCGTTCGATTTCGGCCTGGCGTTGTTCGATTTCCTTGGCTTGCCGCCGGATATAATCGGTGTATTCGCGCAAATAGCGCATCCTGCGGAAGGCCTGTTGGAAATTATCGGCCGAAAGGATGAAGTATAGCACCTGGTTGGTGTTGGAAAATTTATAGGCCTTACGCACGCCTTCGGCATAGCGGATTTTGAGTTGTTCCAGTTCTTTTTGTAATTGTTTCAAGGTGTCGTTTTTGCGGGCGGTTTGCCGGTCGATGGCGCGCATTTCGTCTTGCAAATTGGCAATCAAACGTTCGTGATAATTGATTTGTTCTTGCCGCAGACGATATATTTGCAGGGCGTTTTGTTCGGAATTACTTGTTTGCCGGAGTTGCTTCCTGATGCGTAGGATTTGCCTGTTAATTTCGTTGCGTTTCCTTTCCAAATCGCGGCGGCTCTGCTGGGCCAAGGCGCTATGCAAAAAAAGGACAAGAAGCATGCTTGCCAAAATTCGGACCGGACGCAAAATACGGCTGTTGCACATGGGGTAAAGATACCGATTTTTCGGGTTATTAGAAATCGAATTCCAGTTGCATGTTCGGATGAAAACTTTTCCGGTGGTAGCGTGTTGTCCCGTGCATAAGAATGGCTTGCTTATGCCCCGGTGTGGCGTAGCCCTTGTTGTTGTGCCAATCGTATTGCGGATAACGCCGGTGGATGATGCGCATAAAGTCGTCGCGAAAAGTTTTGGCCAATACGGAAGCGGCGGCGATGTTCAAAAATTTGGAATCACCATCAATAACCGTTTTGTGGGGAATATCACCGAAGGGTTTAAACCGGTTGCCGTCCACCAGGATAAACTCGGGTTTTACGGGCAAAAACCGTAGCGATTGGTGCATGGCCAAAATGGAAGCGTTCAATATGTTAATCCGATCGATAATGTATTGAGAAACAAAGGCCACGCGCCAAGCTATGGCTTTACGGATAATAATGTCGCGTAGTTCATAGCGCTTTTTCTCGCTCAATTGCTTGCTGTCGTTCAGGTCGGGAAAATGAAGGCGCGGCGGAAGAATCACGGCGGCAGCCACCACGGGGCCGGCCAAGGCACCGCGTCCGGCTTCGTCGGTGCCGGCTTCGAGTAATTTATCCGAAAAGCTGCGTTGTAGCATATTTCAAAATAATTTATTTACTTTGTTTTTTAAACAATTTGAAATAACTTACGGCTAACAAAAGTAAGAACTTTAATCCCATGAAAAAAATAGGTCTGTTTTTCGTTTCGGTACTTATTGGCAATCATCTCATTGCCCAGCAATGTAATCTTTTGGAGGTAAGTAATGATACCACCATTACCTGCCTGAGCGATTCGGCCTGCGTTACTTTACATGCTTCGGTGATGGAGGGTATTAATGTGGGCACCAATACCTACCGGATAGAAAACCATTCGCCTTGTCCACTTCCTCAAAGCAATGTGGGTACCATTACCAATATTACCGAGGACGATGTCTGGTCAAGTGTTATTAATTTACCTTTTACCTTTTATTATTTTGGGCAACCTTATACGCAGCTTATTATTGGTGCCAATGGAGTAATTTCGTTTGACCTGAATCGAACAAGTCCTCAAATTCAACAGCCCAACGGATATTGTCAATGGCGGTTCAATGAATCGGCACCTAGTCCCAATCTTTTCCGAAATACTATTTTTGGTGCCTATCACGATGTGGATGTACGTTACGGAGGAAATATTCGCTATTATGTTTCCGGAACAGCTCCGCAACGGATGTTTGTGGTGGATTACGATAACGTGGCTCATTTTCAATGCAATAGTTTACATACTTCACAAAGGGTTATCCTTTACGAATCCACCAATGTAATCGATGTGCAAATTATCGATAAACCAACCTGTACATCTTGGAATCATGGGAATGCTTTGGTGGCTATTCAAAATGAACAGGGAACAGTGGCCTATGTTCCTCCGGGACGTAATACTGGGCCTTGGTCGGCCAGAGATGAATTGTGGCGTTTTATTCCCAATGACCCGGGAGGAGGAGTATATCAACTCACTTGGTATGACATGGCCGGTAATGTGTTGGGCACAGGAGACAGCTTACATGTGTGTCCGTCTACAACCACATCATATCGTGCGGAATTATCCTTTGATGTGGGAAGTAATCACTACACCACTTCGGACACGGTAACCGTGTATGTGGACTACTCACACGAGAATGTGGATTTTGGCCCTGACCAACATTTATGTATCAACGATACCTTATCCTTGGACGCCACTGTGGCCAATGCAACCTCCTACCAATGGTCGCGGAACGGAACCGATATTCCGGGAGCCACCAATCCTACTTACGATGTAACTCAACCGGGCACCTATGCGGTGTATGTCGAAATAGGCATGTGTAGCACTACCGACACCATCCAAGTGTTTTATGCCGACTACCCCCAAGTGGATTTAGGACCCGATATTGAGGCCTGCGAGGGTGAAACCATAACACTTGATGCTACTCCTTCCAATCAACACGGGAACGAAGTTTATGAATGGTCCAAGGACGGTACAACCATTTCAGGAGCCACTTCACCCACGCTGGATGTTACCGAAACCGGCACCTATGTGGCCACGGTTACCAATGACGTATGCACCAACTCCGATACTATCTATGTGCATTTCCAGGAAAGACCCGACCTGGATTTGGGCCCCGACCAAATCCTTTGCTCGTATGAAACAGCCACCGTGGTTTCCAATGTTACCAATGGCGACACTTACATTTGGGAAGTCAACGGAACCACGGTCAATACTACCGACACTTCCATTACTTTATCCGGAACGGGTGAATATGATGTGGTGCTCACCTTGACGCGTGGCGTTTGTACGGTAACCGATTCGGTTCATGTTACCATATTGGAACCCATTGTGATTAGCGCCACACCGCAGATTTACGGTATCCTGGATGTGTCGGCCACAGGAGGCATGAGCCCTTACCAATATGCTGTTTCACCCGATTCTTATCAAAGTTCGGGACATTTCGAGGAATTACCCGACGGTGATTATACCGTCTATGTGCGCGACGCTCATGGTTGCGAAGCGGATACCTTGGTACACGTTACCAACCTGATTTTTCCGCCATACTTTACGCCAAATGGTGATAACACCCACGATTTCTGGCGTATTATAAACTCCGAATATACACCCGATGCGGATTTGTATATTTACAATCGCTTCGGGCAACTAATCAAAGCATTAAAAACAGCCCCGGATCAATTTTGGGATGGTACTTATAATGGCCTGCCGGTAGAGAGTACGGATTATTGGTATGTACTAATCCTTCCTAGCGGACGTGTGTATAAAGGGCACTTTTCACTCATCAGGTAAAAAAAACCGGGCCAACAAAGGGCCCGACCGCAAAAATTCATGAGATGGTTTAATGTTTGGACAAATAATTGGCCACGCCTTCGAAATCGGGCTTGATGGCTTCTTTGCCTTCTTCCCAGTCGGCAGGGCAAACTTCGCCATATTTTTGCAGGTGGGTAAGTGCATCTACCATCCGGAGGACTTCACGCACACTACGACCCAAGCCCAGGTTGTTTACCAATGCATGCTGCACAATGCCATCTTCGTCAATCAGGAAGAGGCCGCGATAGGCCACAGGGTCGCCTTTGAAAACCATTGTAAATTCTTCGTCATAATCATATTCACCGCCAAGCACACCATATTTCATGGAAATGGTTTTGTCCAAATCCGAAACCAAAGGATAGGTAACTCCCTGAATTCCTCCCTTGTTTTTGGGCGTGTTGAGCCAAGCCCAATGGGAATATTGCGAATCCACCGAGCAACCCACCACTACAGTATTGCGCTTTTCAAACTCGGCCAAATGTTCCTGAAAGGCCAAAATTTCGGTAGGACACACAAAGGTAAAGTCCAACGGATAGAAAAAGAAAATCACTTTTTTTCCACGAAATTGTTCCAGTGAAAAATCTTCGCGGAATTCGCCACCATTGACCACGGCAACGGCCTTGAAATCGGGAGCGGGTTTGCCTACTAAACTCATAATAAAATTTTTTTTTTGGTTGATTTGTTACAAATATGCAACCAATATTCCGTCCCGCGATCTTTTTTTCATTATAAAAAATGATAGGATTAAAGAATTATTTTATATCTCTTATCCAAAAAACAGGTTTTGATAAATAATCTCCAATATTTCAAAGATAGAGAGGAGCATACGAAACTACGAGGGTGAAACAAGTGCATATGTTATGAATTAGACAGAAGGAAGCACACGGATTTTCAGGAACTTGTCTCACTCATTACCCAATGAAATAAAGGGAGCCGAGAAGGTAAGCGGAACTCGCAAAACTATTACATAAAAAATCCGCCGTGCATCGGGCACGACGGATTGTTTCATACGGAAAAACCTTGTTTTTTTTAGCCCTTGATTTTATTTACAATGGCTTCGAAAGCTTCGGGATGGTTCATGGCCAAGTCGGCCAAGACCTTGCGGTTCAGTTCGATGTCGTTTTTGTGAATCAAGCCCATGAATTGGGAATAACTCAATCCGTGCTGCCGGGCACCCGCATTGATGCGCGTGATCCACAAGCGACGGAAATTGCGTTTCTTTTGTTTACGATCTCTATAAGCATAGAGCAATCCTTTCTCCACGGCGTTTTTGGCCACCGTGTACTGTGTGCGCCGCGCTCCGAAATAGCCCTTGGCCATTTTCATAATTTTTTTGCGGCGTCGTCTGCGTGCTACTGAATGTAATGATCTAGGCATAGTTGTTTGTTTTTTTGTAACAGGCGGTTGCCGGAGCAACACTTAGGGGGTGCACTGTTCCAGGGTTTTTCAACCTTGCAGGAATTATTTCATTCCCAGCATTTTAAGAACATTTTTTTTGTCCGCATCGCTCACCAGGGTGGCATGCGTTAGGCGCAATTTACGCTTTTTGGATTTTTTGGTCAGGATATGACTTTTGTAAGCGTGCTTGCGCTTGATTTTTCCGGTTCCGGTTAGTTTGAACCGTTTCTTTGCGCTTCCTTTGGTCTTGATTTTCGGCATGGTCTTTCGTCTTTATGGTTTATCCGTATGGTTTAATTTTTCTTTTTCTTCGATAGCGGGGCTAGGATCATAATCATCTTTTTGCCTTCCATTTTGGGCAGTTGTTCCACCTTGCCCAATTCTTCCAATTCCTTGGCCAAGCGCAGCAGGAGCAATTCACCTTGGTCTTTGTAGATGATAGAGCGCCCGCGGAAAAACACGTAGGCCTTTACCTTGTTGCCCTCTTGCAAGAACTTCATCGCATATTTCTTCTTGAACTCGTAGTCGTGCTCATCGGTTTGCGGGCCGAAGCGAATCTCCTTGACCACCACCTTTTGAGTGTTTTTCTTGATTTCCTTTTCCTTTTTGCGCAGGTCGTAAAGGAATTTTTTGTAGTCCAAAATCTTACAAACCGGCGGGTCGGCTTTGGGAGAAATTTCCACCAAATCCAAATTTTGTTCGTCGGCGATTTTCAGGGCTTCTTGCAGTGGATAAATGCCCATTTGCACATTATCGCCCACCAAACGCACCTCGGGTGCGGTTATTTCATTGTTGATACGGTGGGGGTTCTTTTTGATGACCCGTGCCGGGCCTCGTCTTTTTCTACGTCTTCTAATTGCGATGGCTGTATGATTTTATGGTTAGGGTTCGAATGTTTTGATTTCGTTTTGTTGTTCCTCCTTCATCCGGCGAATCAGTTCATCAACGCTCATGGCGCCCAGGTCGCCCTGTTTGCGCCGCCGAACCGAAACATTGCCGGCCTGTTGTTCCTTTTCGCCCACAATGAGCATATAAGGAATTTTGCGTGTTTCGGCATCGCGGATTTTCTTTCCCACACGTTCGTCTCTACGATCCACATCGGCCCGGATGCCGGAATTTGCCAGCAAATTTAAAACATTTTCGGCAAATGCAAGATACTTTTCGCTGATGGGAAGGATGATGGCCTGTTCGGGTGCCAACCACAGCGGCAGGTCACCGCCCGTGTGTTCCAACAGGATGGCCGTAAAGCGTTCCATGGAACCGAAGGGCGCACGGTGAATCATCACCGGGCGGTGCATTTGTCCGTCGGGGCCTTTATACTCCAACCCGAAACGTTCGGGCAGGTTATAGTCCACCTGAATGGTGCCCAATTGCCATTTGCGACCCAGCACGTCGCGCACCATGAAGTCCAGTTTTGGCCCGTAGAAGGCCGCCTCGCCCAATTCGACCCGGGTTTTGAGGCCTTTTTCGGCGGCGGCTTCTTTGATCGCCGCTTCGGCACGTTGCCAATTTTCCTCGCTTCCGATGTATTTTTCCTTGTCGTCGGGGTCGCGAAGCGAAATTTGCGCTTCGAAATCCTCAAAGCCCAACGAACCGAACACATAGAGCACCAAATCGATCACCCGTTTGAACTCTTCCTTCAATTGGTCGGGTGTGCAAAAAATATGCGCATCGTCTTGCGTAAAGCCGCGCACACGCGTAAGACCGTGCAACTCGCCGCTTTGCTCGTAGCGATAAACGGTGCCAAACTCGGCATAGCGCACCGGCAGGTCGCGATAGCTCCATTGGCGTGTTTTGTAAATTTCGATATGGTGGGGGCAATTCATGGGTTTGAGCAGAAATTCCTCATCCTCGCGCGGCGTGTGGATGGGCTGGAAGCTGTCTTTCCCGTATTTTTCGTAGTGGCCCGAAGTTACATACAGTTTCTTATGCCCGATGTGCGGCGTGATTACCTGCTGGTAACCGGCCTTTTTTTGGGCTTTTTTCAGGAAGTCTTCGAGCAGTTCGCGCATTTTGGCGCCGCGGGGAAGCCAGAGCGGAAGCCCTTGGCCCACGTTTTCCGAAAAAGCAAATATTTCCAACTCACGGCCCAATTTGCGGTGGTCGCGTTTTTTGGCCTCTTCGAGCATTTGCAGGTATTCGTCCAGCATTTTTTGCTTGGGGAACGATATGCCGTAAACCCGCGAAAGTTGTGGATTATGTTCATCGCCACGCCAATAGGCGCCGGCCACGTTCATGATTTTGAAGGCCTTCACCAGGCCGGTGTGCGGAATATGGCCGCCGCGGCACAGGTCGGTAAAATCGTCGTGGTCGCAAAAAGTGATTTCGCCGTCGTTGAGGTTTTCGATGAGTTCGATTTTGTAGGGGTTATCCTCTTTCCGGTAAAAATCCAGGGCTTCGGATTTGCTCACCTCGCGCATACGAAACGGATGTTTACCGCGGGCGATTTCCATAAAAGTTTTTTCGATTTTCGGGAAGTCTTTTTCGGTAAAAGTTTCGTCGCCGAAGTCGATATCGTAGTAAAATCCGTTTTCGATGGGTGGCCCGATGGTGAGTTTGGCTTTCGGGTAATGTTTTTTGATGG
>JALVVJ010000075.1 GCA_027023475.1 Flavobacteriales bacterium | reverse complement strand
GGATTTCCGTTCCTCCGAATTGAGGAACCGAATCCTTTTTGTTATTATCCACCGGATGTATCACATCGGGCGGAAGTCTTTTAATAATTTGCTTTTTGGGCTTGGGCTTTTCGGGCTTTTTAACCAAATGGTCTTGTTCCAAATCATCATTGCTAACCGCCCACTTCCAGGCATCGGCGTATGCATTATCGTAACGTTTACTTTCGACCACCCGCCACGATGCAAAAAGCACCAACACCAACCCCAGTAGCAAAAATAAACCACTAAAACGATTCAAATCGGCACGGGGAGATTTTTTGTTGCGTAACATAACAATAACTTTTTGGGGTTTATGGATTTAACCTCTCAAAAATTATTCCAAAAAACAAAGCACTATACCAAGTAATTAATTATCAATTTTTTACGCAACTCAACAAAATTATTTTACAACAAAAAACCCTTACCATTAAAAGGCAAGGGTGTAATTATAAAGATAAGGTTCAACAATTATCCGTCCACGCGGAACTGAATGGGAAGATTATAGCGCACACGAACCGGTTTACCCCGTTGCTGTCCCGGTTTCATTTTGGGTAATTTTTTAAGCACACGAATGGCTTCTTTTTCCAATTCCTTATAGGAACTACGGGCTTTGATGTCCACCACGTTGCCATTTTTGTCCACAATAAATTGTGCCCAAACTCGAACTATTCCCGAAGCACCGATATCTTCGCCAATGGTTTTATCAAAATACCGGTTAATAAAACGCTCGATTTTGCGGCTCATGCAATCTTTGAGCTTTTGTTTGTTGCCTTCATATTTCTCACAACCGGGAAATACGGGCGCCGATTCCACAAACTGGAAAGCCACATCCACTTCTTCTTCGGGTTCTTCGGTTTCGATTTCCTCGGGTTCTTCGATGGCTTCTTCTTCGTCGGTTTCGCTGGATTCAAACTGAATATCTTCCACCTTTTCTTCGTCCTTAACCTTTTTCACCTCGGCAGGCGGTGCTTTCTTTTGCTGTTGTTGTTCGATTTTGGGTTGCTCGATTTTTACTTCCTTGTTTTGCTCCAAGTCCTCGGCATTGACAACCCATTTTTCGTCATTAAAATCTTCCTTTTCGTATTGCTTGTATTCCACAATACGCCACGAAACGAATAGAACAAAAACCAACCCCAACCACAGAAACAAACTGCTAAAACGGTTCAGATCGGCACGCGGTGATTTTTTTTCTTCCATAACAAAAATTTTTTACAGTATTACCCGTTTTGAATCTCTACAAAAATAATACCAATCCGGCGATTTTCCAATTTACTTCGTTTTATAATCCAACAGGTTTTAATTCAATATCTTACCTAAAAATGTATCTTACTGCCTGCCCGTGATTATCCTGCATTTCCACAATGGTTCTTCCTCCTGCCCGGTGGAGTAAATTGGCCACATCGTCGGCGGTATAAACAGGCACATCGTTGATTTTGGTGATAATAAATCCCGGCTCAATGCCGTTGGCCAAGAGTTCGCGGTTGTTGATTTGTGCTATCAATACTCCGTTTTCCAATCCCCGTTTTCGTAGCTCTTTACGCGTAAGATTCTTGACCAACATCCCCCAATTACCCACATACGCCGTATCGTTTTTTTGCAACACAATCGAAATCACCTTCTCTTTGCCACCGGGCTTAACGATTTTGAGCAAAAGTTTACTGCCGGGTTCCTTGGATTTAAGATAACCCAAAAATTGCGCCATGGTGGACACCTTTTGATCATCCACCCCCACAATGATATCACCCGGACGCAATCCCTTACGGTAGGTGTCGCTGTCCCGGTCTACATCCGAAACCCAAATACCTTCGGTTCGGTCGATGCCCAATTTGCGGGCAATTTGATCGTTCAGCTCATAACCGCTAACACCGATTTTGGCCTTTTGGATGCTACCGTATTCAATAATATCGTTGGCTATTTTGCGCACTATGTTTGATGGAATGGCAAACGAATAACCGATATACGAACCGGTCAAACTGAAAATCATGGTGTTTATGCCCACCAATTCGCCTTTTTCGTTGATAAGCGCACCACCGCTATTGCCCGGGTTGATCACCGCATCGGTTTGAATAAAACTGTCGATCTTATGGTCGCCTTTGATGTCGCGTGCCTTAGCACTGACAATCCCTGCGGTAACCGTGGTGCCCAAATTAAACGGATTACCGATGGCCAACACCCACTCACCCAATTCCAACCGGTTCGAATCGCCGAATTCCATATAAGGTAAATCCGTAGCCGGAATTTTAATCACGGCAATATCGTTTTGCGGATCCACACCCACAATCTGCGCCGGATAATTTTTCTTGTTGTTCAACGTAACTTCCAATTCGGTGGCGTTTTTGACCACATGATAATTGGTAACAATATAACCGTCGGGCGAAATAATCACCCCCGATCCCGTTCCTTCCTGTTTGTAGGGCTGGCCTTGGCGGTAACCGTAGAAAAACTCATAGGTAGGCACCACAATTTGTGTGTTGCGCACGTGCACCACGGCATCTTTGGTCTTGCGGATAATTTCACGAAAATCAAAGGGCGCCTGCATCAGGCGTGCCGTTTGCGCCGTGTTGCTTACCGGCAAAACGGACGGATTTTTTTCTTCCTTTTTTTCGGTCGTGGTGCCGGCCGGTTCGTTTATCTTGCCCGGAAAACCTCCGTATTTATTGACAAAAAAACCGAAAACCAACGCCGAAATAAATAATGCGCCTAATACACCCCCGGCCAAGCCGGCCCAAAAACTTTTTACTTTCATATCAATACAAATTTTTATCTTGCTGCTGTCAAAATGTCCGTTGGATATTTAACGCAAAATACATACCAAAATTACATCAAATTGAAAAAAATCTTCATCCTTATGATTTTGCTGGGCGGATTGGCCGCCGCCACGGGC
>JALVVJ010000074.1 GCA_027023475.1 Flavobacteriales bacterium | reverse complement strand
CCGAAGGCACCATCGACAGCGAACTGTTCGGGCACGAAAAGGGCTCGTTTACCGGCGCCATTTCCAGCCGGCGCGGCTATTTCGAAGTGGCCGACAAAGGCACACTTTTCCTTGACGAAGTGGCCGAACTCCCCCTGACCACCCAAGTACGGCTCCTGCGAGTATTGGAAAACGGCGAATACATCAAAGTGGGCTCTTCCAAAGTTCAAAAAACCGATGTGCGCATCATTGCCGCCACCAACCGCGATTTGGTCCGGCTGGTGGAAGAAGGCAAATTCCGCGAAGACCTCTACTACCGGCTGGCTACCGTTCAAATTCCTTTGCCTCCGCTTCGCGAACGTGGCGAAGACATCATTATGCTGTTCCGAAAATTTGCTTCCGATGTGGCACACAAATACCACTTCCCGCCCGTGCGGCTCACCCACGAAGCCGAACAAATGCTTATGCGCTATCATTGGCCCGGCAACATTCGCGAACTGCGTAACATTGTGGAACAACTGTCGGTGCTGGAAGAAAGCCGCATTATCACTCCCGACATTCTGCGCCCCTATCTCAAAGACTACCGGATGAACCTGCCGGAACCGGTAGCCGGTGAAAACGCCCATTTCGATTTCGGTAAAGACCGTGAATTAATTTTCAAGCTGATTTACGAACTCAAAAAAGACATCGACAACCTCAAAGTGGTAACCCAGGAATTAATGAACCGCCAACCTTTGGCCTTACCCCAAAATCTACCTGGTTCGCAAGTGCCGCCACATTATCACGGAACCCAAAACAATACCAACGGCCCCATTATTATCGAACAAAACGACACCGACGAATCCGAACAGCAGGAAGAAACCCTATCCATCCAGGAAAAAGAAAAAGAACTCATCCGCAAAGCGCTGGAAAAACACCACGGCAAACGTAAAGCCGCCGCCAAGGAATTGGGCATTTCCGAACGCACACTCTACCGGAAAATCAAACAATACAACCTCCAATGAAACGCTTCGCTCCCTTGGTCTTTTGGTTATTGATAACCCTGACGCAGAGCTGCGGCATTTATTCCTTTTCGGGCGTCAATATCCAACCCGATGTAAAAACCTACACCGTGCTGCCGTTTTCCAATCAAGCCAGCTTGGTGGTGCCCGGCTTTGCCGAAGAATTCCGCCTGGCCCTGACCGACAAAATCCGGCAAATGTCTAACCTGGACTATACCAATGACGGCGACCTGCTCTATGCCGGCACCATCACCCAATACAATGTTTCGCCCACCGCCTCCACAGGCAACCAGCAAGCCGCTATGAACCGGTTGAACGTGCAAGTGAAAATCGAGTTTACCAACAAAAAACACCCCGACGACAATTTCACCAAAACCTATTCCTACTACTACGATTTTCCGGCCGACAAACTCCTGGACGATGTCAAGGCCGACGCCCATCAAGTGATTATGGAACAAATCACCCAAGATATTTTCAACGACACCTTGGCCAAATGGTAAACAAACAACGACTCATAGCACTCCTGGAAAATCCCCGCCGCATCGACCCGGTGGAAGTGCACGCTCTGGAAACGGCTTTGATGCGCGATACTTATTTCCAACCCTTGCGCGCCCTTTTGTTGCACTATTACAAAACCCACGACCTGCCCCGTTACCGTAAAGAACTTCCCGTTACTGCCGCCCACACCGCCGACCGCGGCTGGCTCTACCAATGGCTGCATAAGGATTTTCTCGAACCCGAACCCGAAACCAAACCGAACATCCCGGAACAAGCCGAACAAAAACCCACGCCAAAAACCTCCGAAACTTCCGCCCAAACGACTGCGGAACAAAAACCGGCAGACGTAGTTTCGCCGCCGCCCGAAAAATTATCCTACATTGATTGGATTAAATATTTGGCTCAAAAAAACGCCGAACCCGCTACTCCCAAAGACGCCAAACGAAGCAAAATGGAACTTATCGACCGCTTCCTGGCCACCCAACCGCGCATCAAACCGCGCCGCGACGCCACTTTTCAACCACCGCCCGAAATCACCGAAAGCATTCGCGAAAATGCTTCGCTAATGACCGAAACCTTGGCCCGTCTCTATGTCAAACAAAAAAAATACACCAAAGCCATCCAGGCCTATGAAATCCTGATGTTGAAATATCCGGAAAAAAATCGTTATTTTGCAGCCCGAATCGACGAAATCAAACATTTGTCCAACGACTAAAACTTTTTGACTATGGGAATTTTTATGGTTTTCCTGATACTGATTGTGATTACGGCCCTGCTTTTGATTGTGGCCATTATGGTTCAAAATCCCAAAGGCGGCGGTCTTGACAGCACCTTTGGTGGCGGCGGTGCAATGATCGGTGGCGTAAAACAAACCACCGACTTCCTGGAAAAGGCCACTTGGACGCTTTTCGGACTGATGATTGGGCTCATTTTGCTTTCCAACACGGTGGTATTTTCGCACCAAAGCGAGCCGGAAAACCTGCCCGTTCCCGAAAATGTGGAAACGCCCGCACCCGCGCAAACGCCCGTGCAACAACCCGCCACCAACCAACCGGCGCAACAACCCGCGGGTAATCAACCCGCCCAACAGCCGGCTTCCAAATAAAATTATTGCAAAACCCAGTTTCGCACCGCTCTGTCTTTACGGAGCGGTTTTTTTTGGCACCTCCTCGCACAAGTTCACGCAGGCGGCGGGGCCCCGAAATCCGGCGCCGGGGCGCCCTAAAACCCTGTGTCTGGACTTTTCGGATTGTTTGGATTATCTTTGCATACATCACCTTGAAAATAACCCGAACAAATACGAAAATACCATTCTATGAAACTCAAAGGAACCGTAAAAAAAATCTTTGACACGCGCACAGTGGGTGCCAACGGATTTCAAATTCGCGAGATGGTTTTATTGACCGACGAAAACTATCCGCAACCCATCAAAATCGAATTCGTGCAGGAAAAAACCCGGCTGTTGGACGATATTAAAGAAGGCGACGAAGTGGAAGTGTCGTTCGATGTGCGCGGGCGCGAATGGGTCAATCCCGAAGGTAAAACCGTATATTTCGTAAGTATCCGCGGCTGGCGTATCGATAAACCCAACAATATGCCCGCCGACGATAATATGCCGCCTTTTCCCACGGCCGACGATGCTTTCGGAAACGATGATTTCAATCAGGCACCCGACGATGACCTGCCGTTTTAATAACACCCCAAGCAAGGATATATGAAAGAAATTTTGGTAACCGGCGGATTGGGTTATATTGGCTCGCACACCGTGGTGGCTCTGGCCGAAGCCGGCTTCCGGCCCGTGATTATCGACGACTTGTCCAACAGCCGGCGCGAAGTGCTGGACGGCATTACGGAAATCACCGGTTTTCGTCCGGCATTTTATGCCTATGACCTCCGCCACCGGCACCAAGTGAGGGAAGTGTTCGAGGCCCATCCGGATTTGGCCGGCATCATCCATTTTGCCGCATCCAAATACGTGGGCGAAAGTGTGGAAAAGCCCTTGCTCTACTACGAAAACAACATTTGTTCGCTCCTCAATCTGCTCAACGAAGCATTGGCCGCGGGTGTGCATCCTTTTATTTTCAGTTCGTCCTGCACCGTGTATGGCGAACCCGAACAATTGCCCGTAACCGAAGATATGCCCGTGCAACCGGCCACATCGCCCTACGGCAACACCAAGCAAATCGACGAGGAAATATTGCGCGACACGGCGGCCGTTGGTCCGCTTCGCGTGATTGCCTTGCGCTATTTTAATCCCATCGGCGCCCATCCGTCGGCCCTTATCGGCGAATTGCCCGTGGGCGTGCCGCAAAACCTGGTGCCCTTTATCACGCAAACAGCCGCCGGATTGCGGGATGAACTCAAAATTTTTGGCAACGATTATCCCACACCCGACGGAACGGCCATTCGCGATTATATCCACGTGCTGGACTTAGCCGAAGCACACGTAACGGCCCTGAACCGGCTGCTGGAAGGCCGCAACAAGGAAAATTTCGAAGTATTCAATATAGGAACGGGCAAAGGCAGTTCGGTGATGGAAGTGGTTAAAACCTTTATCGAAGAAACCGGTGTGGATTTACCCTACCGGATCACCGGCCGCCGCCCGGGCGACGTTACGGCCGTGTGGGCCGACACCACCCGCGCACGCAAAGAGCTTGGCTGGACGGCCCGCCGCACAATGGCCCAAGCCCTGCGCGATGCTTGGCAATGGGAAAAGAAAGTCCGTAACATCGAAAAATAAGCACCGATGAAAGTGTTGATGATTTATGCAAATAGCTTCGGCTACACGCCCGCCGTGAAAAGCTTGCCCGATTTTCCCGATATTTCCGAAGGAAAAACCTTTCGTGATGTGCAAGTGGTGTGCGTGCAGGTCGAAGAAAAGGATCCCGAACGGATGAAGCCCTTGGAAACCAAATTGGTCAAACTGATCAAATGGGCGGCCAAAAAGAACGGGACCCGCAAAATATTGCTGCATTCGTTTGCCCACCTTTCCGAAAGCAAAGCGCCACCCGGAATTTCCAAAGAACTTTTCGACCGGGTCGAAACACGGCTTCGTAATAGTGATTTCCAGGTGGAACAAACGCCCTACGGTTATTTCCTGGATTTGCAATTGGATGCGCCGGGCAAAAGCAGCGCACGTATTTTTAAAAGTTTGGACTGATGTATAAAGAAAAAATTTTGGTGCTCCGGAACGCGTCAATCCTGCAACGGGGTTTTCCTATTCTCACCGGTGTAAACCTGGAAATCGACCGGGGCGAATTGGTTTATTTGGTTGGCCGCACAGGTTCGGGTAAAACCAGTTTGATCAAAACGCTCTATGGCGAAATTCCTTTGGCCGCAGGCGAAGGCCGCGTGGTGGGAATGGATTTGCACCGGCTCAAACGCAAACAAATTCCCGAATTGCGCCGCCGGTTGGGCATCGTTTTTCAGGATTTTCGCTTGCTAATGGACCGTAGCGTTTACGACAATTTGGATTTTGTGCTCCGGGCCACCGGTTGGAAAGACAAAGCCCAACGCCGCCAGCAAATCCATAAGGTCTTGTTGCAAACCGGTATGATGGACAACAAAGATAAACCGGCCTATGTGCTTTCGGGCGGCGAACAACAACGGGCGGCCATTGCCCGCGCATTACTCAACGAACCCAAACTGCTTCTGGCCGACGAGCCCACGGGCAATTTGGATCCCGACACCAAGTTCGAAATTCTGGAATTGTTCCGCAAACTCAACACCTTGGGGCACACCGTGCTCATTGCCACCCACGACTATGCCACCCTGCTCAAATATCCCGGCACCACCTATATGTGCAAAGACGGCAAAGTAACCGAAGTGGAATTACAAACCGAGTGAACCCGCACCTGCATATCATAGCGCTGGACAATCCGTGGCCGCCGGATTATGGCGGCGCCATTGATATGTATTACAAAATCCGGGCTTTGGCTGCCGAAGGTGTCAAAATCGACTTGCATCTTTTTGCCTACGGACGCAACGACACGGGCAACTTGGCGGATATGGTTCAATCCTTGCATATTTACCCCCGCCGGCGGTCGCCTTTGGCTTTATTTTCTTCGTTGCCCTTTATTGTGCGCACACGAATGAATGCTTCGTTGGTGAAAAATATTTTGCAAAATCCGGCACCGGTCTTGTTTGAAGGCATTCATACAACGGGCATCTTGCCGCAATTGGCAGATTTACCCGTTTTTTTGCGGGTGCATAATGTGGAACAAAATTATTACGATTATTTGGCACGGAACGAAACGAATTTTTTCCGGCGTAGCTATTACCGGCGCGAAAGCCGGAAATTGGAACAATACGAACCGAAAATTTGGGCCGGAGTAAAAAATAATTTTTGCCTGCATCCCACAGACACGCAACACGTATCCGCCTACGGGCAAGCGGTGGAAATTCCGGTTTTTCATCCTTTCAACAGGGTGGAAATCGATACGGGAAAGACCGAAAAATTCGTGCTGTTTCACGGAAATCTAAGTGTGATTGAAAACCAAAAAGCCGTATTTTTCCTTTGGAAAAAAGTGGTGCGTCCTTTGGGTATCCGTATGGTGGTGGCCGGCAAAAATCCGCCCGAAGCACTCAAAGCGTTGGCCCGGCAGAATCCGCACTTGGGCCTGGTGGCCAATCCTTCGTCCGGACAAATGGAACGGCTCATCCGCCAAGCGTATGTTCATTTGATATATTCCGACAATCCTTCGGGAATGAAACTCAAACTCCTGTATGCCTTGTTTCGTGGAAAACATATTTTGGTTTCCCGGCCACTGGTGGAAGAAACGGTTTTGACGGATTTGACCGTAGCGGTCGAAAATAAGGCCGCGGAATGGCGTAACCGGCTGCGGGAACTGTGGCATACGGAACCCGACGTGGAAGCCGCCCGTAAAATACGCAGCGGGATATTGGGCGAACACTACGATAACCGGATCAATGCACGCAAAATAATGGCTTATGTCCGCTAGGCCGTCCATATCCGTGGTTATTCCGCATTACAACCAAAATGCGTATTTGGAACAGGCATTGCAATCCATTGCCCGGCAAAAATACCTACCTTCGGAAGTGATTGTGGTGGACGACGGGTCGGATAAGCCACCCGTGGAACTTGTAGCTTTCTACAATACCAAGTTTCCGGTTAAACTCCTTAGGCACGACATCAATCGCGGCGTATCGGCGGCAAGGAACACGGGTATCGGAGCTGCTACCGGAGAATTTATCGCTCTTTTGGACGCCGATGATTTTTGGGCGCCGGAACATTTGTCGGGGTTCGTAGAATGCACCGGCCGGCACGACATCCGGTTTTATAGTGCGCAAAGCGTTTACGGTTACCGGCGCCGGAACGAACTGTTATCCGAGTTTTTGAAACATCCTTGTTTTCGGGAAGATTATTTCCATTTGGCCGTCGGAAATGCTTTGGTGGTCAATTCCTCCAATGTGATTTTTCATCGCAAAGTGTTTGAGCGCACCGGTTTGTTTGACGAAGATTTACCGGTGTTTGAAGATTTGGATTTTTGGATGCGCGCGGGCAAACAATATCCATTGTTTTTTATGCCCGTTACCCTGGTGTTTATCCGCAGCGACACGCCCGGTAGCTTAACCAAACGTCCCGAACTTTATGAGCGGATGTCCATTATGCGGTTTTTTGAGCGCCACCTAACCACCGCCAAAACCGCCGAACAAAAACATTTTGTCCAACAAAATATTTTGGGCACACTGCTCAATTTCCGCTATTGGAACCGTCCTGCGCCGGCTTGGTTGGAAAGTATGCTGGATATGCAACACCTTTCACCGTTGGAAAAAATCAAATGGAAAATGCCGGCGGGAATGTTCCGGTTTTTACGTTATTGGATAAAACAAATCCGAATGATGAAAAACCAACCCGGTTTATTCGAAAAAGAACACCATATCCGCTTCGACGGTTGATTGGCCCAAAATTCAGGTAAGGCAAACAAGTCAATCGCGGTAAAAGCGGATTTCTATTCTTAAACGATTTGTATTTTCTTCGACTTCCTTACTTGTTATTAGTTCCTTTTCGGTCAAAGTGTCCAAGTGCAATACGACAGCTTTTTTTATTCCATTTGCTTTAAGTTTTAGTGAATCTTTACCAACAAACATCCATTGACCGGAACCTCCTTCTTGACCTTTAATAACAAATGTTCTATTCCGGTGAAAAATCAATGTATCACCTTTTCCGCTTATATTTTCAACCAATTGCCCGTTGACAAAACTTTTATAATAACCCGCTTGCCAAGGAGATTTGGTAAGTAATTCCGTTCGATAATCATCTTTGGACTTGGACTTAGATTCCTTTTGAATTTGGAAGTTCAAGCCGGCAACAGTCAGAATAACAAATAAAAATAAAGACTTCATAATTATTTACCCATTTTATTTTTTAATATTTCTAAAAACTCCTTATGAATCAATCCGTTATCGGCAATAATTTCACGGCCGTATAACCAATTTTGTCCGCCACCGAAATCCGAAACCCTTCCGCCGGCTTTTTCCACAATAAAAGCACCGGCCGCCACATCCCAAGGACGCAGGCCGTATTCGAAAAAGCCATCCATACGCCCCGCCGCCACATAGGCCAAATCCGCCGCCGCCGAACCCAAGCGCCTGAGGCCCGATGTGTGAAACATCAAATATTCGAAGCTGTCCATATAGGGCCGCAACCGGTCGTAGTCCTTGTAGGGGAAACCGGTGGCCAGCAGGGCATCGTCCAGATTACGGCAAGTGGAAACCGCTATGGGATGCCCGTTCAAATAGGCCCCTTCGGCATCGGCATAAAATATCTCACCGGCACCTACTTCATAAACAGCTCCCCAAACTGTTCGTCCTTCGTGTTGTAAAGCCACGCTTACACTCACCGGATACAATCCGTGAATAAAATTGGTGGTCCCGTCGATGGGGTCGATAATCCAAGTATATTCCGCCCGCCGCTGTTGCACCGTTTCCTCTTCGGTCAGGAAAGCCGCACCCGGTAATATATCGGCCAGGGCATCCACCAACATTTTTTCGGCCCGGCGGTCGATGTCGGTAACAAAATCGTGGGTGGCTTTGCGGTCGATACTGCCGGCGGGCAAACGTCCGTGATGCCGGCGAATCAAATCCCCGGCCTTGCGGATAATTTCCAACACATTGGGTGTAAAGAGCGGACTATCGGGTCTCATAGACGCAGATTTTCGGGTAGGTTGGCTTGGACAATTTCGTCGAAAACCGACGCAAGCGTTTTTCCGGCCGCACGGATTTGTTGCGGCAGGATGCTGGCTTCGGTTAGTCCCGGAACCATATTGATTTCCAAGAAATATGGCACTCCGTTTTGCAGGATATATTCGGCCCGGCTCACGCCGTCCAGGTCCAATACTTCATATACACGGGCCGCAGTTTGTCGTAGTAATTTTTTCTCATCTTCGCCTAATTGTGCCGGTGTGATTTCACGTGATTTGCCCAGGTATTTGGCTTCGTAATCAAAAAATTCGCCTTCGGGAATAATTTCGGTGATGGGAAAAACCTCGGGCTTGCCGTTGAGTTTTATCACGCCGATGGAAAATTCCCGCCCTTCGATAAAACGTTCGATGAGCACTTCGTCGTCCTCGGCATAGGCCGTTTCCAAGGCGGCCGGAAGTTCATCCTTGTGTCTGACCTTGCTAATACCGTAACTGGACCCCGCCCGGTTGGGTTTAACAATCAAGGGCAGACCGATATTGCGGATTATTTCGTTAGTATCCACCGGATCACCTTTGCGGACAAACACCGATGGTGCCACAGGAATACCGTAGGCCTTTACGGCCGAAAGCGTGTACATTTTGTTGAACGTAAGTGCCATTTTATCAAATCCGGCTGAACTGTGCGGAATGCCCAACATTTCCAAGTAGGCCGGCAGGGCACCGTCTTCGCCCGGGTGACCGTGGATGGCGTTGAATACAAAATCGAATGTTCGTTTCTTGCCGTCAATTTGCACACTAAAATCATTCCGGTCCACCGGATAATCCTTTCCGTCGATGCGTGCCGTCCAAGCTTCGGGACGGATAAGCACGGGAACGGTTTCGTATTTTTCGGCAGGCAGATGGGCCAACACCGTTTGGCCGCTACGGATCGAAATTTCGTATTCGGACGAATATCCGCCCATCACCACGGCTATGCGTAATCGTTTTTTCATCATTTTAGTTTTGAATAAACCAGCGCGCGCAATTCGGGTTCGCTACGCCAAATAAGCAACAGGTACAAAATGAGTATCACCAAACGTATGCCCCATTGATGATAGAACAAGTGGAACATAGCAAAGCCTCCACCGGCGGCCACCAACACATACAGCCCGATTTTGGCCGTAGCATAAGGCACCGGATAATAGCGCCGGCCCAAAAGGAACGACAAAAGGCTCATACTTCCGTAGGCCCCCAATGTGGCCCAGGCCGAAGCCATCATCCCGTAGCGCGGAATGCCCCACACATTGCCCGCCACTGTAATCACGGCACCCAGTAGCGAAAGCCAGGCGCCCAAATGCGTCCGGTCGGTCAGTTTATACCAGGCCGAAAGGTTGTAGTAGATGCCGAAAAACAAGTAGGCCGTCAGTATTACCGGCACAATGGGCAAGGCTTTCCAATAGGCCCGGTTGTGGATAAGCAAACCCACCACCGGTTGCAGGAAAGTCATCACGCCCAGCAGCAATAGTCCCGCCACCGCCGTAAAGGCCGACATTATCACCGCATAGTTCTTTCGTGCATCCTTGTGTTTGCTACGTGTAAAAAAGAAGGGCTCGGCGCCCAGTCGAAAAGCCGTGGTAAACAGCACCATAAACACACCCAGCTTATACACGGCCGAATAGGCCCCCATCACCTCCTTACCGGCCAACCGTTCCAAGGCCAGTTTGTCAAAATTTTCATTGATGATATAAAGCACACCTGCAATCATCACCGGATAACCGTAACGAAACATACGCTTCCAAAGTCCGAAGTCGATGCCCGGCCGGATATGCCGTAGCACCGGCAGGAATGCCAAAAAGGTCAAGCCCGATGCAATGAAATTGGACAGAAAAATGTAGTAAACCTTCGGATGGCTCAAATACCAACGCATCGCATCTCCCCCGCCCCACCAACGCACAAACCACAGCAGGAATACCAAATTTCCCAGGGCGAAAATGCCGCTGTTGAGCAGTTTGTAAAACAAAAAGCGTCCGGGCCGGTGCGTTACGCGCAGGTAGGCGTAGGGCACCACCAGCAAGGTGTCGAAAAACAGCACAAAGCTAAACACCCGGAATATATCCGTATCCACGCCCATCAAATGGAGTAGCGGTTTTTCCAACGCCCACAGCAAGGCAAAAAACAGGGTGGTAGTCAGCAGCAGCGAAGTAAAGGCCGTCCGTAACACCCTTTTTTTATCGTCCATTTGCGAAAAGAACCGGAAAAAGGCCGTTTCCATACCGTAGGTAAACAGCACGTTGAAAAAGGCAATCCACACATAGAATTTGGTGTTCACCGAATAGGCGGCCGGCGGCAACACGTCGGTGTGCAGGCGCACCAGCAGGAACATCACCACACGCGGCAGCACCGAAGCCAGACCGTAGATGAAGGTTTCCTTGGCAAATTGCTTATAAACGCCCACGCAAAATCCGGTTTAGTGCCGCAGTGGCGGCCGTTGCGATGTGTAAATATACGGATTAATGCGTTTCGGACGGAATATGTTCATTTTTTGGGCGCTCCGAAGCCCTGCGGGCTTCTCCCGACATTGCTACGCAATGTACGGGACAAGTTACGCGGCTCCACAAGCCGTCAGGGCGCCGGCGGCGGAATGAAAATTCCGCTGCCGGCGGCGCAAAATATCGGCGCCAAATGTTTTGGATGCGGAATTAATCGATTATTTAACGCCTTGGGCCGGGAAAATCCCCGTGGTTTTTGCGCCGCCGGCCCCGCGCCTTCGGCGCGGGGCCGGCGCCCCTTGTCTTGTTCCGCGGCTCCGGGAACCTGCGGCTTCCGGTGGCCAACGCCACAGGCCACGCCTTGTTTCCCTTCGCGGCTCCGGCAGCCCTGCGGTCTGCCTGCGCAAGGGCGGGGAGCCGTCGCCTTCCTGTGGCCTACCCGCAAATCCACGGCTTGTCTCCCCGCCGGCTCCGCAAGCCGGCAGGCCCTCGCTACGCTCCGGCCTTGGTCTTGCTCCGCGGGCCTCGGAACCCTCCGGTTTCCTCGGGCATTCTTTTTGTCATTCCCGCGAAAGCGGGAATCCGGGCGCACCGGTTTGTCTTTCTTTGACATTCACGTAATGCGGTTTTCGCCTTCAATGTTTGCAGTAGGAGAACGCAAATCGGAAATCTTAAATCGATTACTCGGTGTTCGATATTCAAGCGCGATTTATCGCGCGCCATAAAGCGCCAGGGATGGGAGCGGTATGAGCCGAAGGGTAGGCATCGCTTCAAGCATAAATTATCACACCAAGTTTTGTTCTTTTTGCCGACAACGGCATTGGCACTCCTTGCCATAGCTACGGCTATGCCTTCGGGATTGCCTGCTTTGTTCTCGACAAAAATAACTGCAACTTTTCCAATACTTTATGCTTGAAGCGATGCCGGCGCGGCATGGTTTGCTGCCGGCGAGCAGGCTCCGAGGAACCGAGGAGACATCGCAGCCGGCCATA
>JALVVJ010000073.1 GCA_027023475.1 Flavobacteriales bacterium | reverse complement strand
CCGAAGAAAACCTGAACGGACAATTCCGTCAAATCCTTTTCGGTGAAAAATCGCCCGAAAATATTTTGGGCATCAACAAAATCGGAAATATGATTACACCGCCCGAAATTGTCCGTGCCGTCGAAACCCGTAAATCCCTACAACTATGAGCACAAGCGTTTCACCCAAAATACTGACCGATAAAAAATTTCCGTTTTGCCCGGGCTGTGGCCACGGTATAGCCATTCGCAACCTGGCCAAAGTGTTGCAGCAACTGGGCTATCGTCCGCATGACATCACCGTGGTGAGCGACATCGGTTGTAGCGGCCTGATCGACCCGCTGTTTGCCACCCACACCATCCACGGGCTCCACGGCCGTTCGCCCGCCCTGGGATTGGGCGTGGCCATGGGGCTGCAACAAAAGCCGGGCAAAAAAACCATCACTTTTATCGGCGACGGCGGAGCCACCATCGGGCTGCAACACATTTTGGAAGCCGCCCGCCGGAATGTGGACATGACGCTCATTGTGCTGAACAACCAACTTTATGGAATGACCGGTGGTCAAATCAGCGGCCTGACCACGCAAAAATTCAAGGAAATTATCGACTTCGAAACCGATGTACCGGCCTTTAACCTGGTACACTTGGCCCATGCTTCGGGCGCTCGATTTGCCGCACGCGTGGATCATCCCAAGCAAATGAGCGACGTGCTCAAACGTGCCGTCGAAACCGAAGGTTTCGCCCTGGTGGAAATTGCGTCGCTATGCACGTCCTATGCTTTCAAACGCCTGGACGAACTGATGGAAGTGGTGCAGGATGAAGAAGTTTTCGAAAATCCGCGTCCGGCGACACAAATACGTTTCGCCAACCGCTCTTCGTTGCTCGACCGTCAGGAAATCATTCAAAAGGAATTTGAACCCTTGCGTCCGGGGCGTTTCGGTTTTGTCCTGGCCGGTTCGGCCGGCGGAGGCGTGCAATCGGTGGGTAAATTCCTGGCCACGGCTGGTATGCGCGCCGGACTTCATGCCACCATGAAAGGCGAATATCCCATCACCGTAGGCACAGGATTTTCGGTGGCCGAAGTCATTTTCGACCATCAACCCATTCGTTACACCGGCATCGATGACGATTTTGTAGGTGTTATCGTAACCGAAGACGGCTTGGAAAAAATCCGAAAACGCATTACTCCGGATTCGCGTATATATCTGGACGAAAAACTCAAAGATGCCGATATTCCGGCCCGCGAAGTGATTGTCCGGCCCTTTACCAAATACGTCAACCGCAAAAGCGCCGCCCTGTTGGCTACGGCTTATATGCTGCAACAGGAACAAATCATCCCGTTGGAAGCGCTACGTAAAACACTGGAAAAACATCGCTTGGCCAAGGTTTTTTTGGAGACGATGAGTAAACTTGATGAAATAAACGACTGATACATGCATTTGCATATCGTTAGGTCGTTTTATTTCATCACGTAACGGTATTTTTTCTGGACTTCCCTGCCCTACCTTCCAAAGGATTACGAGCGAAAATCAAGAATAATACAGTGACGCCGAAATTGTTCGTCGCATGTTTCCCGAATTTTTTCTATGCAGCGAACATCACACCGTTCCGCAACTGTCTTGATGGGAAAGTATGTAGCGGAAAACCTTGACAAAAAACCTCATTTCCACCTTTGGACACCGGAGGAAAAAAGTGTAAATTTGTCGCGCAAACTCAGGCGCTCTATGATTAACCGGCGTAATATCCGCTCCAAAGTAATGCAGGAACTCTATGCCCTGCTCACCGAAAAAGAAGCCACCCGTCAAGCGGATCCCGAACGTTCGGTCAGGCGGTTGTTTACCAACTTGGAAAACATCTACAAACTATACGTTTTACTCCTGAATTTGCCCGTGGAAATCCGCCGCCGTGAAGCCAACTTGCTCGAACTTCGCAAGAAAAAACACCTCAAAACCCCCGAAGACCTCCACCCCGATACACACCTTCTGGACAACCGCATCGGACAACTGCTTGAACAAAACCGGCAACTGGAAAAAGAAACCGCCCGCTACGGGCTTCAACATATTTGGGCCGGAGAACCCGAACTGGTGCGCCATTTACTGGACCGAGTTAAAGCATCCGAGCCCTACAAACAATATGTGCGCATAAAAAATCCCGATTTCAAAGCCGACAAACTTTTTGCCCTGGATGCCTACAAAAACGTTATTGCCCCCAGCGAAAAACTGCACGGCTTTCTGGAAAACATGGAAATCAACTGGGCCGATGATATTGCCATTGCCAACACCATGGTGATGAAAACCTTGGACCGGTTCAGTCCCAACGACACGGCCGACAAACCGCTCTCGCCCCTGTTCAAAAGTGAAGACGACCGGGAATTCGGCCGTAACCTTTTGCTACATACCTATCAAAATCGGGATGAATTGAGCGAAATCATTGCCGGCAAAGTAAAAAACTGGGACTTCAACCGACTTTCGCAGGTGGACAAAATCCTGCTGATGATGGGATTGGCCGAAATGCTTTATTTCCCAACTATTCCACCAACAGTCAGCATTAATGAATACGTGGAAATTGCCAAAGAATTCTCCACCCCCAAATCCAACAAATTCATCAACGGTATTTTAGACAGTGCCTATAAGGATTTGCTGAGTCAAAACCGTATTCACAAAGTTTCCGAAACTCCAAAAAATTAAATATATGAAAAAGTTCGTTCTCCTTCTGCTATTGACCGGCTTATGGATGAGTTGTCAAAACGACCCGTCGAAAAAAATCAACAAGGACAACCTCCAAAAGGCCCAACAGGAACTCAACGATCAAACCAAATTTCCGGTGATGACCTTCAAGACCGAAGAAATCGACTTCGGGAACCACAACGAAGGCGAAATCCTCGACACCGTATTTCATTTCAAAAATACGGGCAACGCCACACTCATTATTTCCAAAGTGCGCTCTTCCTGCGGATGCACCGTGCCCGAATGGCCCAAAAATCCGATTAAACCCGGCGATAGCGGCATTATCAAAGTGGTGTTCAATACCAACCACAAACGCGGTCGTCAAACCAAAACCATCACCATTCATAGCAATGAAAAAAGTTTGACCCACACCCTACGCATCAAAGCCCAAATCAAACCCAAAGACGGTAGTAAACAACCGGCACGAACACTTCCTTCCAAAGCCAAACTCCTGCCCCCGCTCCTTCCCAAAGAAAAACCCGGCAACAAAGGCGAACGCATCTGATGAAACGCCTGCGGGCATATTGGCTTGTAGCACTTGTGTTTTGGTTGGTCATCGCCACCTACGGTTTGCTTATCCGTTGGCACTTGGTCCGGCCCATAGACGGATTTCGATATACCTATTGGCTTCACGCCCACTCGCATGCGGCCTTTTTGGGTTGGCTGCACGCAGGTTTTATGTTGATGCTCACCTACGCTTTGATGCCCGAACGTTTGGGACAAAAGTCGTTCCGTAATCTTTTTGTTTTTTCGCAGGCCATGGTGGCCGGCATGTTGATAAGCTTTCCACTGCAAGGTTATAAGGGCTTTTCCATAGCTTTCCTGTCGTTGTTTCTGCTGGGAACCTATGTGTGGGCATTTTGGTTCGGTAAAATCCCACTGGAAACACGCCGACGCTTTCCGCTCAGCTACCGGCTGGGCCGCAGTGCAGTGTGGATGATGTTGCTTTCCAGCATTTCGCCATGGATGCTTGGCCCGGTGATGGTGATGCTGGGCAAAAAAAGTATTTGGTATAACCTGGACATCTATTTTTATCTGCACTTTCAATACAACGGTTGGTTTTTCCTGGCCCTTTTGGCGCTTCTGGCTTATTTGTTTGAAGTAAAAAGTATGCGTTTTGGCGAAAAATTTATCCTTCGGATAAACCGGCTGCTTCTCTGCGGCGTGTTGTTGGGTTATTTGACCAATACGCTGTGGACCAAGCCACCGGTTTGGGTCAATTTTCTGGCTATGTTTAGCGTTTTTTGCGAAGCGGGTGGATTGTGGATTTTGTTTAGGAAAATATGGGACGAAATAAAGATTTTGCATTTCAACCGCATCCAAAAGCAAATGTTTTATATTCTTCTGTTCGGTCTGGCCCTTAAAGTGATATTTCAGTTTACCGCTTCCTGTCCCTACTTTGCCGAACTCGCTTATCGCATCCGCGATTTGCTCATCGGGTATTTGCATTGGGTATTTTTGGGTATTTATTCGGTGTTTTTACTTTGGTGGGTCGATATACAAAAATTAGTCCGGCTACGGCCTTTGTTTTTCCGCCTGTTTTTTGCCGGATTTGTTTGGATGGACACGCTGATTTTTGCACGTGGCTTCTTGATTTGGTGGAAAATAAGCATCCCCGAAGCAATGGCTTCCTGGATTTTTTGGGCTACGGCCCTTATGTTTACCGGAATCAGTTTAATTGTTTATGACGGCACACGAACCCTATTACGAAATACGCATTAAAATCAAAGACCCCATACAACGCGAAATCCTGACATATTTCGCTGCACAATCGGGTTTTGACGGCTTTGTGGAAGAGCCGGACGAACTTACGGCCTATATTCCCGCTGCGAAATTCAACGAAGAATTATTGAATGCGCTTTGGCAACAAACCGGCATTCATCCGGCCTATTCGGTCAAATTGCTCGAACAACGCAATTGGAATGCCGAATGGGAGAAACAATATCCTGCCATAACAATCGACAATCGAATCCATATCCGTGCCGGTTTTCATCCGCCGGCTCCCCAAGGGCTACTCGAAATCGTCATTACTCCGAAAATGAGTTTCGGAACCGGCCATCACGAAACAACCGAACTGATGCTCCGGCTCTTGGCCGACACCGATTTAATCGGCAAATCACTAATAGATATGGGCAGCGGAACCGGTGTTTTGGCCATTTTGGCCGAAAAAACCTGTGCACGGGAAATTTTTGCCATTGACAACGATGCTTGGGCCTATGAAAATATGCTTGAAAATTTCGAACACAACGGATGCCGTAAAATACAAGCCTTTCTGGGCGGCGCCGAAATCCTGGAAAGCTTGCCCCCTGTCGATATTTTCGTAGCCAATATCAACCGCAATATCATCCTTAGGGATTTGGATGCCTATACCCGCAAGGTTAAGCCGGGCGGACGATTGATGCTCAGCGGCTTTTTTACGGCGGACTTGCCTGTTGTCCAAAGCCGCTTGCCGAATCAAACATGGAGAGAAGGACGCCGGTTGGAAAAAAACGGATGGATTGGCATTGAATTTGTTAGACTAGGGAAAAAAATATAATTTTGTTTGATTCAAAAAGGCAAATCCATTTCACCTATGCAAGAACAAACTTACTCCCAACATAACGAGCAACTCAAAGACCAAAAGGTTTACAGGTTGATATTGTTCAACGATGACTTCAATACTTTTGAGCACGTGATTGTCATGCTTATGGAATATTGCGGCCACACCGAAGAACAAGCCGAACAGTGCGCCTGGCTTACCCATCTGCGTGGAAAATGCGCAGTCAAGGAAGGTAGTTATACCGAACTGGAACCCATAGCCGGCGCTTTGCTCGAACACGGACTTAGTGTAGAAATCGTATAACATTCAGGGAAGAATTGCTATATGCTACGCCGAATATTTTTATTGATATTTCTCCTTCCTGCTTTTGTTTTGCAGGCACAGGACGACGTGCAAATCATCAAGCACACCGTCAAACCCAAAGAAACCCTGATGTCCATTGCCCGGAAATACAAAGTAACGCCCTACAAGATTATCAAATACAATCCGGGTATTTCCGAAAACATCCATCCCGGAGATGTGATTAACATTCCGCTTGGCAAAACCGCATTGGACACCTTGCAATCCAAAAAACACTATGTGGGCTTCAAATACCACACCGTAGGCGAAAACGAAACGCTTTTCAGTATCTCGCGCCAATATAATACCACGGTGGACGATATTGTGGCGGTAAACCGCATCGAATCCAACAATATCAAATTGGGGCAAATCATCATCATCCCCATCCTGCCCGACCCGCACCGGCGTATCGACACCACGCGCTACACTTTCTACACCGTTCAACCCAAAGAAGGCAAATGGCGCGTGGCCTACAAACACGGTATCACGGTGGAAGACCTGGAACGGCTCAATCCCGAAATCCAAGGGAAGCCCCTGCAAGTGAACCAAGAACTGGTGGTGCCCAAAAACCGCGCCGAAATTCATTCGCGCGACGACAAAAAATTTATCTATCACGAAGTGCAACCCCTGGAAACGGTGTTCGGGTTGAGCAAACAATACGGCATTACCGAAGAAGAACTCATCCGTGCCAATCCCGAACTTACCGAAGGACTCAAAGCCGGACAGATCATTCGTATTCCTCACAAAACCCAAACCGGTGAAAATCCGGCTGACGACGGCCGTTTCTTTTACCACAAAGTGGCGCCCAAAGAAACTGTTTACGGATTGACCAAGCGATATAACATCACCACATCGGATTTGCTCAAATACAATCCGCAACTGGCCGACGGACTCAAAGCCGGAATGATCCTGCGCATTCCCAAACCCGATTTCGAAGTGGTGTTCGACATCAATGCACCCTTGTTTATCCGCATCGTCAAGCGGCTTAAACCCAAGGAATTTGTTACCAACCTGGTGGAAAATGCCCGTAAGGATACGGTTTACCGTATGGCCGTGCTATTGCCTTTCCGCCTGGACCAATTCAAACGCTCCGACAGCACAGGCAAAGCTTGTATTTCACTGTTGCGCGACAAGGTTACCGATTATTATGCCGGCATCCGCGCAGCCAAAGACAGTTTGGAAGCCATGGGATTTCGTATTCAAATGGATGTGTTCGACACCAGGGCCGACGCCAAGCAAACCGAAAAAATTCTGCTGAACAACGACCTTTCGGACTACGATTTTGTTCTAGGCCCCGTATTTCCGGACAATATTAGCAAAACGGGCGAAGCACTGATGTATTTCAACACACCCGTTGTGGTGCCCGGATACAAAGGCACCGGCTATCCCAACCTGGTGCAATCGGTGAGCGATTCCGCATCCCTGGCCAATCATATGCTGGCCTATATCAACGAAGTGAATATCGACGGCCAAATCCTGGTCATCTACGACGAACATTCCGCCACCACCGCCGACACTGTCATGAGTCGCCTGGGCACACTCAACAAATTAGAGGTGCGTAAATCCAAGCACGGTAATTGGGTGCGTATCGAAGATTTACAGGCCAAACTGAGCAAAGCCAAATTCAACCGCATTGTATTGGTTACCAAGGACCAATCGCTGATAGCCAATCTTTTTTCGGCACTGGACGGCCTGTCGGCCGAGTTCCGTTTGGAAACTTTTATGCTGGACGAAATGCGCACGCTCGACAAATTCGACCTTAAACAAATGGCCGCCATTCGCTTGCATTTCCCTTCGCGCAAACGTCTGCAAGCCGACCCGCGCGTACGGCAATACATACGCCGGAAATACGGCCTCCTGCCCACGGCCACCGTGCTCAACGGCTTCGACACCACCATGGATTTGGTGCTCCGCCGGGCCAATGCCGTCAACCTGTTCGACGGGCTGAAACGTTTTGGCAAAACCGAACAAAGCGATCGTATTTTCCTCTACGGCTTCAACCCGCAAAACGGATTCCGCAACACCGCTTCTTACATCATCCTTATCGACAGCCATCTGACGCCCCAACAAGTGGACTGATGAGCGACCGTATCCTTCGTCCCGACACGCCCATAGACCAAGGGCAAATCCCCTTGCTGATGCTTCACGGTTACGGCGCCAACGAAGCCGACCTCTTTATGTTGGCTGCCGACCTGCCCGGAAATTTGTATCCCGTGGCCTTGCGCGCTCCTTTGGACACGCCATTTGGTGGATACGCTTGGTTCCCGTTGCACGTGGACAATGATGGTAATATCGACGCCCGCCCCGAAGATGTCCGGCAGGCCCTTACCGACTTAGAAAAACGCATGCAACAAATCCTTCGACAGCTCAACCGGCAACAGGCGGCCCTTTTGGGTTTCAGTCAGGGCGGAATGATGGCCTATATGCTGGCCGATAGGCATCCGCAAAAATTCCCTTTGGTGGCCGCACTAAGCACTTATCTTCCCAACGCCTACGCATTGCAGGCCGACATCAAGCCGCAACTTTTTGTTTCGCACGGACTTTACGATGACGTGATTCCCGTGGACAAGGCACGCGAAAGCATTGAACGCCTTCGCCGGCACGGTTACACCCCTCACTATATCGAATATCCCACAGGCCACTACCTGAGCGAGGAAAACATCCGTGATTTGGCCCTTTGGTTCGATAAGCAACTAAGCAAGCAATAATTTTGTTTTTTTGTATCTTTAATTCAAAATTCCGAAACCATGAAAATTCAATATTTGGGTCACGCTTCCCTCCTCATCGAAGCCGCAGGCGAACGCCTGGTGGTGGATCCGTTTATCACCGGAAATCCTATGGCCAACGGAAAAATCGATGTAAATGCCATCAAGGCCGATTACATTTTGGTAACCCATGCCCACCAGGATCACATCCTGGACGTGGAACGAATTGCAGCCAATAATCCGGGCATTATGCTGGTGTCCAATTTCGAAATCGTGAACTATTTCGGACAACGGGGCATTCAGGGTCATCCGATGAATCACGGCGGAAGTTGGCATTTTGATTTCGGCCGGCTGACCTACGTCAACGCCATCCATACCAGTTCGTTTCCCGATGGAAGCTATGGCGGTCAGCCCGGCGGATTTGTTATCGAATCCGAAGGTAAAGCGCTCTATATCGCCGGTGATACGGCCCTGACCTACGATATGAAAATCGTTCCTATGATTGCCCGTTTGGATGCGGCCATACTGCCTGTGGGCGACAACTTTACCATGGGACCCGAAGGCGCCGCCATGGCTGCCGATTTCCTGGGGTTGGACCGCATTGTGGGCTATCATTTCGACACCTTCGACCTGATAAAAATCGATCACGGCCGGGCCTATGATGCCTTTGCCAAGCAAGGCAAGGAATTGATACTGCCCGAAATCGGCGATATTTTCGAACTCTAATCCAAGGTTTTTTATGTGATTCACCCCGGCCTCCGGCCGGGGTTTTTATTTGTCATTCACCCTGTTACAACATCCGCTAATGCGACTGCAATAAAAAAACTATATTTGCGTAATTCAAAAAAAACGGCCGATGAAAACGCGGATTTTTGCCTTTGTTTTGCTTGCATTTCTTTGGATTTCAGGATCCGGTATAAAAGCCCAAATTGTTCAACCTTATACTTTTCATACCCGGGTGGAACAAACCGGCAACAACACTTTTGACCTGATTATCGAAGGCGATTTGGAATCCGGCTGGCACTTGTATTCGCAACATAGCGATCCGGGTGGTTCCAATCCTTTGGTGCTCACCTGGAAAAATGCCGGAAAAGATTACGAACTCATGGGCGAAGCGAAAGAAATAGGCACCGAAAAGGCCTACAACGATATTTTCGGTGTTACCGAAACCTTTTGGTCGCACAAAGTGAAAATAATTCAAAAAATTCGTCGTAAGAATTCCACTTTACGAAAAATCAACGTCCACCTCGAAGGTCAAACCTGCAAAGAGGCCTGCATTATTATCAACGAAGATTTGAGCTTCGATTTGCCCGCAGCAAAAAAAAACAATCCCACCGATGCACCGGTCGGGCCCGATAATAAACAAGCCGCAAATCATGGCAAGAATACAGGCCTCCAACCGCTGAATACACCCGGCAAGCAAGCCGGCGAACAATCCGGCACATCCGCAGGAAATCAATCCCAAGGAACATCCACCACAAACGAAAATACCGCCAATGAACATCCGCCCGTTTCCGGAACCACGTCCGTACAAGCGGATACTACAACAAACAAAGAAGCGGATACCAAACAAACCGCCGGCGATGATGTGCAAATTCAAGAACCGAAAAAAAAGAGTCTTTGGACCATATTTCTTCTCAGTTTATTGGGCGGATTGATTGCCTTGCTTACGCCTTGCATTTATCCCATGATACCGCTCACCATCAGCTTTTTTACCAAAAAGCACGAACACAGCTTTTTCGGTGAACAGGAAAAATCCAAATCCACCAGCGGTAAGTTTTATGCTTTGATGTATGGCTTTTTTATCGTGGCCGTGTATGTGCTCATCAGCTTGCCTTTCCACTTGATGGACCATGTGGATCCCAATATTTTCAACAAAATAGCCACCAATCCGTGGCTCAACCTGGCCTTTTTCCTGATTTTTGTGGCCTTCGCCCTTTCGTTTATGGGTGTGAGCCGTTTGGATCCGCAGCGTTTGATTCCTTCGCAATGGATTAGCAAATCCGATGAAATGTCCAACAAAACCGGGGGGCTCATTGCTGTGTTTTTTATGGCCATTACCTTGATTTTGGTATCGTTTTCGTGCACGGGGCCCATTCTGGGAGCTTTGCTGGGTAGTGTTTTGGGTTCGGCAGCCGGTGCTTGGGCGCTTACTGTGGGTTTTCTTGGCTTTGGTATCGGTTTGGCTTTGCCGTTTACGATTTTCGCCTTGTTCCCCACAATGCTAAAAAGCTTGCCGCGTTCTGGCGGTTGGCTCAATACCGTGAAGGTAACGCTGGGATTTTTGGAATTGGCCTTGGCCTTCAAGTTCCTTTCAAATGCCGACCTGGTGCTGCAACTGCGTTTGCTGGAACGCGAGGTATTTTTGGCCATTTGGATTGCCATTTTCTTTGCTATGAGTTTGTATTTGCTGGGCATGTTCAAACTGCCGCACGACGACGACAGCAACCGCATTGGCGTAGGGCGCCTGATGATGGCTTTGCTTTCCCTGGCTTTTGTGTTTTACATGCTACCCGGTCTGTGGGGTGCACCGCTCAAATGGATCAGTGCTTTCCCGCCTTATCAGTCCTATGCCGAATCGCCACATGGTGTGGGTTGTAACGGAACAACTTCCGCCGGCAGCCATTCAACGACGGATACCGGCTTGCCGCCCGGTGCCGAATATCACTACGGCGGTTTACTGGTGTTCCGCAACGAATACGATGCGGCCTTGCGCTATGCCAAGCGGGTCAACAAACCCTTGATGCTGGATTTTACGGGTCAGGCATGTGCGAATTGTCGCAAAATGGAAAACAACGTATGGACCGACCCGGCTGTGCATACCCTAATGAACGACAGCTTGATTATCGTTTCACTCTATGTGGACGACAAGCGCGAACTTCCGGCCGACAAACAATATGTATCGCCATACAGCGGTAAAAAAATCACCCTTATCGGCGACAGGTGGGCCGAGATGGAAATCTACCGTTACAAATCCAATTCCCAACCCTATTATGTGCTCATATCACCCGACGAAAAACTGCTCAACCAACCCAAGGCCTACGAACCCGACGTGCAGGCCTATTTGGTTTGGCTGCGCGAGGGAGTAACGAAGTTTTACGGCAAGTAAGCTACACAGGGAGTTTAGTTTAGGCGAAAATATTTTGTAGTTCCGGGAACCTGCGGCTTTCAAGGGCCGACGCCACAGGCCGCGCCTTGTTTCCCTACACTGCTCCCGACATTGCTACGCAATGTGCGGGACAAGTTGTGCGGCTTCGGCAGCCTTTTTGGTCTGCCTTCGCGGCTCCACAAGCCTACGGCTTCCAAGAGCCCACACCAAGGGCCGCGCCTTGTCTTGTTCCGCGGCGCTGGGAGCCGGCACGCTCCGCCTTCGGCTTCGCGCTTGTCTCCCTGCGCTCGCCGTGGAGCCCGGCCTTTATCACCCCCAATTTCAACCAACTAACTGAGAATCAATTCATAATTCAAAATTTTTAATTCAAAATTTTTAAGGCCGGTCTCCCCGGACGTTGCTCGGCAGCCCTGCGGTCTGCCTTCGCATGCTGCGGAACCGCTGCGCGTTTCCTTGCCGGCTACGGGAACCTTCGGCTTCCAATGACCAACGCCATAGGCCGCGCCTTGTTTCCCTCCGCTGCTTCGCAAGCCCCTGCGGGTCTTGCTCCGCTTACTGCGGAGCCCTTCGGTCTCCTTGCAGCCCTCGGAGCCCTTTGGTCTCCTCGGGTGGGCGGCGAACCCGCTGCGCGGTTTCGCCTTCAATGTTTGCAGTAGTGGATAATCATAAACCCGGATATTCCAACCAAGGCCGGATGTTCCATTGTGGACGCGCGATTTATCGCGCGCACCTTATTATCGCGC
>JALVVJ010000072.1 GCA_027023475.1 Flavobacteriales bacterium | reverse complement strand
GGGGGAAGGTGTGTCCAAAAAGAAAAAATCAGGCACAAATCCATTACGATTTTACCATTTTTCGCCCTAAAAAAGATAATATCCTTTTAAACTCCTTTGTGTTTTTTGAACTTGCGGATTTGAGGTAACTCTTGCTGATCATTCTTTATATTTTTTCAATATCGATTTTGTATATGGTTATCAGCACATATCCAAATCGGGATTTACCTATGATATTTGTATGGGGTTCGGATATAAATATAACTCGTTAATGAGTGCTATAACAGAGGAAGCCGAAACAACATCTTTATCAAATCCCGGAGATGCATTAGTGTTTGTTACCATTTTTCCGATAAAATTGGTTTTTAATATTAATTTCGGTTACAGGTTTTAGTGAATTAATAATTACAACCCACCCACAAAATCCCGCAAGTCGTCGGTGGCTTGAAGGTTCATCTGGTTTTTGAACCGGTTGAGGGCGTTATATTTTGATATTGAAAACACATCTTTTGTTTCGCCTGACTTGTTTAGCGTAACAAAATAAAAACACCGGCATCCTTTTAATGCGTAAAATCCCGGAACAATGAGTAAAGAATTTTTTGCTTCAATAATGCAAGTAATATTGTTTTCGGCAATTCCGCTTATTGTTTTTTTGGCCAAGCATAAAACTTTCAAAGGTTTTTTGAAATATATCGGTTTTGTTCCCCCAACCCGTAAAGCTGTGCTATATGCGATACCCGCAAGCTTATTGTATTTTTTACCGCTACTATTGTTGGTCAAATTAAATCCGGCAATTAGGAGCATGATGTTGGATGCGTCGAGTGTAACGGGAATGTTCAGGCAAATGTCTTTAAATTTCAATACGGTTGTTATTTTGTTGATAGTTGCTGTTGTAAAAACATCCTTGGCCGAGGAAATTTTTTTTAGGGGCTTTGTGGCCAAAAGACTAATAGCCGCTTTGGGTTTTGTGAAAGGAAATTTTTTGCAAGCTACTATTTTCGGATTGGTTCATTCCCTATTATTTGCCCCGGTTTTAAAAAATATTTTTCTTTTGCTACTGGTTTTTTCCTATCCTTTTGCGGCGGCTTACTTCATTGGCTATCTCAACGAAAAAATGGGTAATGGAAGCATCTTGCCCGGTTGGGTAATGCACGGACTGGCCAACGTTTTGGCTTACGCGATCATAGGATTTGTTATTTGATACGAAACATAAATATTCCTGTGTTTGTTTGCAATTTATTAGGCATTTTGCTTGCCGGCCGAATAATAACATATCTTTCTCGCTTGTAATTCGTATTTTTGTGCGTTAATTCCAAGTCATACAACGGATAAATGAGCAAGAAATTCCGCACCTACAATCAACTTGACCTCACGGCCACGGCCCGTGAAATAGCCGCTTTTTGGGACAAAGAAGATATTTTTCGCCGCAGTATCGAAAACCGCCCCGAAGACCGCACTTTTGTTTTCTACGAAGGGCCGCCTTCGGCCAATGGTAAACCGGGCATTCATCACGTTTTGGGCCGCACGGTCAAGGATATGTTCAACCGCTATAAAACTATGCGTGGCTATCGCGTGCCGCGCAAAGCCGGCTGGGACACGCACGGACTTCCCGTGGAATTGGGTGTGGAAAAAGCATTGGGCATTACCAAGGAAGATATCGGTAAAAAAATATCGGTCGAGGCCTACAACGAAGCCTGCCGCCAAAGCGTGATGCGCTACACCGGCGAATGGACCGAACTCACACGGCTTATGGGCTACTGGGTGGACTTGGAACACCCTTATGTTACCTACGACCCCAAATATATGGAAACGGTGTGGTGGTTGCTCAAACAAATCTACAACCAAGGGCTCCTCTACAAGGGCTACACCATTCAACCCTATTCGCCCAAAGCCGGCACCGGACTCAGCACCCACGAACTCAACCTGCCGGGATGCTACCGCGATATTGCCGACAACACCGTAACGGCCCAATTCCGCTTAATCAAAGAAAACTTGCCTGAATTCCTTCAAAATATCGACGGCGATATTTACTTCCTGGCCTGGACCACCACGCCCTGGACGCTGCCGTCCAACACCGCCCTGGCCGTGGGCGAAAACATCGATTACGTCCTGGTTGAAACTTTTAATCCTTACACGCACAAACATCAATTCGTTATCCTGGCCGAGGCCTTGCTTCCGCAAATATTGGACGACAAACATTTTTACCCGGTCGAAACCGAAAAACACCTGCTGGAATACGACCCGGGCGCCAAAAAAATTCCTTACCTGATACTGTCCCGTTTCAAAGGCAAAGACTTGGTCGGACTTCGTTACGAACAATTGCTGCCCTATGCGCAACCCTACAAGGATGCCGACAAGGCCTTCCGGGTTATTTCGGGCGATTTTGTAACCGTCGAAAGCGGAACCGGCATTGTGCACATCGCACCCACCTTTGGTCAAGACGATGCCAACGCTGCCGCCAAATTCGGCGTTCCGCCCCTGCTGGTCGAAGACGAAAACGGCAATCCCGTGCCGCTGGTGGATTTGCAAGGACGCTTCCGCCCCGAAATGGGCGAATTTGCCGGCCGCTATGTGCGCGACGAATACTACGACGGTGAAGAAAAGCCCGAAACCTCGGTCAATGTGGAAATCATCGTCAAGCTCAAAAAAGAAAACAAGGCCTTCAAGTCCGGCAAACACTTTCACAGCTATCCGCACTGCTGGCGCACCGACAAGCCCATCCTTTATTATCCTTTGGACTCCTGGTTTATCCGCATTCCGCAAGTGCGCGAAAAAATGGTGGAACTCAACCGCCAAATCAAGTGGAAACCCGCCTCCACCGGCGAAGGCCGTTTTGCCAATTGGCTGGCCGAAGCCAAAGACTGGAACCTTTCGCGTTCACGCTACTGGGGCATCCCGTTGCCCATCTGGCGCACCGAAGATGGTCAGGAAGAAAAA
>JALVVJ010000071.1 GCA_027023475.1 Flavobacteriales bacterium | reverse complement strand
TCACACCAAGTTTTGTTCTTTTTGCCGATAACGGCATTGGCCATCCTTGCCATAGCTACGGCTATGCCTACGGACGGCCGGCTTTGTTCTCGACAAAAATAACAGCAACTTATCCGACATTTTACACTTGCTGCAACGCTGTGAACGCCGGCGGGTGCGAAAGCGCTCCGTCGTCTTGAAGCAACCGCCGTTGCGTGAACGTATGCGCCGGGGCGCCCGAAAAAATAAATATCCAATCGCTTGCGTTTGTTTTTGTAACTTTATCATTATGAAAAACTTTGTTTCCGGTTTGGTTTTCCTGCTTTTGTTTCTCGGAGCTTGCAAACGGCGGCATCCTGCCGGAGATCCTTTGCCTGCCGAGCGGAGTTTTTATATGGGCTTTACGCCTTTCCCCTACGATATTTCGCAGCAGGCGGTGGACGAAACCTACGCCGGCATTTTGCGCGACGGTGATTTTGTGGTGGCGCATTTCGACACGGGCGTGCCCTGGAACGAAGCGCTCAACGACCTGCCTTTTCCGGCCAATGTGCAGAACGACATCGACCGTGTCCGGCAATATGTTCCCTACGACCGCCCCGTTTTGCTCACTTGCACACCCAACCATACCGACCGCGAAACGCTGGCGCATTATTGGAATGCCAACGGCACTCAGCAACCGCTTCCGGCTCCTTGGAACACCTACGATTTCGACCATCCCGATGTAATTGCGGCCTACATCAAATATTGCGAACGGCTTATCGATGCCATCCGGCCCGATTTTTTTGCCTTTGGCATCGAAGTAAACGGCGGCTTGCGCCTCCATACGGCACACATGGATCATTTCCTTGTCCTGGCCGACACCGTTTACCGGCGCATAAAGCATGATTATCCCGGCCTGCCTGTGATGATGACCTTTCAAGACCAATCCTACAACAAAACCAAGCAGGAATTGTTCGAGGTTACCCGGCGGTTGATGAATTATTCGGATTATATGGCCGTGAGCACTTATCCTTTTTGGCAATACAATCAACCCCAAGCCGGTTCCGATCCCGAGGCCATTCCCGCCGGATGGCTCAGCGAAATGCAGCAATTGGCTCCGTCCAAGCCCTTTGCCATATCGGAAACGGGATATATTGCCCAGGATTTGGTGATGCCGTCCTATGGCGTAAACATCCACGGCACGGCCGGATGGCAAAAAGCTTATGTGGACAAATTGCTTCGCAAAGCGGGTGATTTGAACGCCCGTTTTGTTAATTGGTTCGTTTGGCGTGATTACGATAGGTTGTTGAACCGCCTGTCCGGCTATCCCGAATGGTTTTTGGTTTGGCGCGATAACGGCATGTTCGATGAGGACGGTCGTGAACGGCCCGCTCATCCCCGTTGGCGTGAGTGGTTGAATGTGCCGAGAAACCGCTAAAAAAATAAATTCGGGCAGCGTAGTTTCCGGGATTTTTTGCTAAATTGAATGAACCAAAATTCCTTGGGCATGAAATCCCGTTTCGGAAAAGGGCGCTTAATCTTGTTTGTGGTGGCGCCGTTGCTTGCACTGTTGCTTATTCTTTTCCCCCAAAGTATGGATACCGCACATCCGGTGGTGGCCTACACGGCGGCCGTGGCCCTGTTGATGGCGCTGTGGTGGATGAGCGAAGTGGTTCCCTTGGCGGTAACATCGCTTGTTCCGGTGGCGGCCTTCCCATTGTTGGGCATTATGAACGGTAAGCATGTGGCCGGGCAGTATTTTAACCATATTATTTTCCTGTTTATTGGCGGATTCCTGGTGGCCTTGGCCATGGAAAAATGGAATTTACACCGGCGTATTGCGCTACGTATTCTGATGACCACCGGAACCACACCGGCCAAAATCCTGCTTGGTTTTATGTTGGCCACGGCTTTTTTGTCCATGTGGATTTCCAACACCGCCACCACCATGATGATGGTGCCTATCTTGCTGTCGATTATGGCCAAAATGAGTGAGTTTCAAGATGCCGGCCATGCCGACCGTATGGAACGGGCCGTATTGTTGGGTATTGCCTATTCGGCATCAATAGGAGGAATTGCCACGCTTATCGGCACGCCGCCCAATCCGCTGTTTGTGCGCATTTTCAAAATTCATTTCCCCGGTGGGCCCGAAATTTCTTTTGCCCGTTGGATGCTCTTTGCCTTGCCGTTGAGCATTGTTCTGTTGGTGGTGGCCTACTTTTATCTGTATGGTGTTTTTATCCGTAAACTTTCTACCGGAAAAACGGGCAAGGAAATCATCCGTGACGAATACCGGGCTATGGGCCCTATGCGCTACGAAGAAAAATGGGTTTTCGGTTTGTTTGTGGCCCTTGCCCTTTTGTGGCTTTTTCGCAAGCCCATTGTAATCGGTAGTGTGCATATTCCGGGTTGGTCGGAACTATTTGCCCACCCGTCTTGGATCAACGATGGCAATGTGGCTATGCTAATCGGCATTTTGCTTTTTCTGATACCGGCACGGGACAAAACACGCGGTTTTTTTCTTATGGATTGGAAAACGGCCGAACGGATTCCGTGGGGTATCATCCTGCTTTTCGGTGGTGGATTTGCCCTGGCAGCGGGCTTCAAGGAATCGGGATTATCGGCATGGATAGGCGAACGATTGACGGGCTTGCAACATGTTCATCCGCTACTTATTTTGCTCATTGTTGCCGCCACCATTACTTTCCTGACCGAACTAACTTCCAATACCGCCACGGTGGAAACTTTTCTTCCTGTATTGGCCGCCTTGGCTGTGGCCATACGGGTCAATCCGCTTTTCCTGATGGTGCCTGCTACGGTGGCCGGTTCGTTTGCCTTTATGCTACCGGTGGCCACGCCGCCCAATGCCATTGTGTTCGGAACGGGCAAACTCCGCATAACCGACATGATGCGGGCAGGTATTTGGATGAATCTGGCCGGTATAATCATCCTAACCCTGACGGCATACTTCTACATGC
>JALVVJ010000070.1 GCA_027023475.1 Flavobacteriales bacterium | reverse complement strand
TGCAAACGCTCAAAGATAACCTCGAAGCACGGTTGAACGGATAAAACCGGATGCTTTTCCAATCAAAAACGCCTTGCGCAATTTGCACAAGGCGTTTTTTGATGCAGGCCTTTCAGGCCTCGCCGTGTGGGCCGAAATTGACCGGCGGCCCTTGGGGCGGTTCGTTGTATTCCTTGATGGTCCCGTGCGTGGCCTCAAAGCGGCGAATGTTTTCCTCCAATGCCCGCAAAAACTTTTTGGCGTGTTGCGGGGTGAGGATAATGCGTGCTTTTACTTGGGCTTTGGGCACGCCGGGCATAATGTTGATAAAGTCCACCACAAATTCCGAAACCGAATGGTTGATGACGGCCAAATTGCTGTATGTTCCGTCGGCCACTTCGGCCGGAACTTCGATGTTGATTTGATTTTGGGGTTTTTGATTTTTCATTTCGATACTTTTTATTTGTCGGTTTCGGTGGTAGTTCCGGCTTCTTCCTCATCCATTTGCTGCTCCACCGTGCCAACCACCAATTTTTCATAAATGCGCATACCGGTTCCTGCCGGAATTTTCTTACCCACAATCACGTTTTCTTTCAACCCTTCCAGATAGTCCACCTTGGCGGCCACGGCGGCCTCGTTGAGCACCTTGGTGGTTTCCTGGAACGAAGCGGCCGA
This sequence comes from Flavobacteriales bacterium, assembly GCA_027023475.1. GTDB lineage: Bacteria > Bacteroidota > Bacteroidia > Flavobacteriales > Flavobacteriaceae > JAADED01. Next base: position 45,236 of record JALVVJ010000070.1, on the reverse strand, counting down.
AATCCACGACTTGGTTTGCAAGGATGCGCGCGTAATACCTTGCAGCACCGGACGGGCCGTTGCAGGAACCGTGTCGCGTACCACGGGCAATTTTTTATCCTCGCGTTTGAGGCGCGAAACTTCGTCGCGCCATTCGCGCAAGCTGACAATAGCGCCGGGTTTCAGCACTTCGGAATCGCCGGCATCTTCCACCACTTTCATATTGAAGATGCGGTCGTTTTCTTCGATGAAATCGTCTTTGTGCACCAATTGGCCGGGCAAGAAATTGGTGTCGCCCGATTCCACAATTTCCACTTTACGCATCATTTGACGCACCACCACTTCGAAGTGCTTGTCGTTGATACCCACATTCTGACGGCGATAAACTTCCTGAATTTCGTTTACCAAATATTGCTGAACGGCCGAAGGGCCTTTAATTTTCAAAATATCGGCAGGCGAAATCACACCGTCGGAAAGCGGGGTTCCGGCTTTGACATAATCGTTTTCCTGAACCAGCAACATTTGACTGGACAATTTGACCAAATATTTCTTTTTCTCGCCGTTTTTACCTTCGACAATCACCTCGCGATTACCGCGTTTTATTTTTCCGAATTTGACAATACCGTCGATTTCCGAAACCACGGCCAGGTTGGACGGGTTACGCGCTTCAAACAACTCGGTAACGCGCGGCAAACCACCGGTAATATCACCTGCACGTGCCGAGCGTCGCGGAATTTTGGCAATTACCGTACCGGGCTTGATTTTTTGCCCGTCTTTAACCGTTAGCCGTGCTTCCACAGGCAAGTTGTAGGTTTGAATCACATCGCCGGTTTTGGGATCTTTGATCAGGATGGCGGGCAGTTTGCGTTTGTCTTTGGTTTCGCTAATAACAATATCACGTTTGTTGGTGGAATCGTCCACTTCGATATTGTAGTTGATGCCTTCGACCAAATCGCTGAATTCCACTTTTCCGCCTTTTTCGGAAATAATAACCGAAGTGTGCGGATCCCAACGGGCTATTAACTCGCCTTTCTTGACTTTGTCGCCGGATTTCTTGTAGAGATACGAACCGTAGAACAAATTATTCTTGGCCAATACATTGCCGTTCTTTTCGTTCAGGATTTTCAACTCGCTGGCACGGGAAACGACAATGTCCACGGGTTTACCTTCTTCGTCTTCGCCCTTAATGGTGCGCAGGTCGGAAATTTCGATAATACCATTATGTTTGGCCCTCAACGTACTTTCTTCGGCCACGGCACCGGCAATACCACCTTGGTGGAACGTACGCAAGGTAAGCTGCGTTCCGGGTTCACCGATCGACTGTGCAGCGATAACGCCTACGGCTTCGCCCAATTCCACCATATTTCCGGTGGCCAGGTTGCGGCCATAACATTTGGCACATACTCCACGCTTGGCCTCACAAGTAAGCGGCGAACGCACCTCGACCGTTTCGATACCCGCTTCTTCGATTTTACGGGCAATTTCTTCGGTTATTTCCTGACCCTCGCCAATAATTAATTCGTTGGTTACGGGATGATACAGATCATCCAGAATCACCCGGCCCAAGATACGGTCGGACAGGGATTCGATTAAGATATTATTTTTCTTCAAGGCCGACACTCGAATTCCGCGCAAAGTACCACAATCCTCCTCGGTAACCACAACGTCTTGCGACACATCCACCAAACGGCGGGTCAAATAACCGGCGTCGGCGGTTTTGAGGGCCGTATCGGCCAAACCTTTACGGGCCCCGTGGGTTGAAATAAAATATTCCTGGATGGACAAGCCCTCCTTGAAGTTGGATAGAATGGGCGTTTCGATAACCTCGCCTCCGCCTGCCGTGGATTTCTTGGGCTTGGCCATCAAGCCACGCATACCGATAAGCTGTTTAATCTGTTCGCGCGAACCACGGGCCCCCGAATCCAACATCATAAAAACGGAGTTGAATCCCTGGTCGTCCTTAGACAATTTTTCGATCAATGAAGCCGAAAGTTGGGTATCGGCGTGGGTCCATTCGTCCACTACCTTGTTATAGCGCTCGGTTTTACCCAGTGCACCCATTGCATAAGCCGCATTGATTTCATCCACATAGCGCTTGGAACGTTCGACAATTTCTTTCTTGGACTCGGGCACTTGGATGTTGGGCAAAGCAAAGGACAAACCGCCCTTGAAGGCCCGCATAAAACCAAGCCGTTTGATGTCGTCCAGAAATTTAGAAGTGGTGGGGATATCGGTTTGTTTCAGCACCTTGGTAATAACCTTTTTCAAGGCCTTTTTGGTAAGCAATTCATTGATATAACCGATACCTTTGGGGACATAATCATTGAAAATGATGCGGCCCGGCGTGGTCTGAATCATTCGTTTGACCGGATTGCCGTTTTCGTCCACATCATCAACCATAACTTCCACAAGCGCATGCAAATCCACAACCCCCTCATCCAAGGCGATTTTTACATCTTCGGGGCCGTAAAATTTCATTCCTTCACCCTTAACCGGTTGTTCGGGGGTGGATTTTCGCTCCTTGGTCATATAGTAGAGTCCCAAAACCATATCCTGCGAAGGAACGGCGATGGGTTCTCCGTTGGCGGGGTTCAGAATGTTTTGCGAAGCCAACATAAGGAGTTGCGCTTCCAGAATGGCTTCGGGGCCCAAGGGAAGGTGAACGGCCATTTGGTCACCGTCGAAGTCGGCGTTGAAGGCCGCACATACCAGCGGGTGCAATTGAATGGCCTTGCCTTCGATGAGTTTGGGCTGGAAGGCCTGAATACCCAAGCGGTGCAAAGTAGGTGCCCGGTTGAGCAAGACAGGATGGCCTTTAAGCACATCTTCCAGGATGTCCCAAACCACGGGTTCTTTGCGGTCGATGATTTTCTTGGCCGATTTAACCGTTTTGACAATACCGCGGTCGAGCAGGCGGCGAATGATAAAAGGACGGTACAGTTCGGCCGCCATATCTTTGGGAATACCCGTTTCGTAGATTTTAAGTTCCGGCCCCACAACAATAACCGAACGGGCCGAATAGTCCACCCGTTTACCCAACAGGTTTTGACGGAACCGCCCTTGTTTTCCTTTCAAGCTATCGGACAATGATTTAAGCGGTCGGTTGGATTGGGTTTTTACGGCCGTGGATTTTCGCGTATTGTCAAACAGCGAATCCACCGCTTCTTGGAGCATCCGTTTTTCGTTACGCAAAATAACCTCGGGCGCTTTGATACTCATCAATCGTTTGAGACGGTTATTGCGGATAATAACACGGCGATACAGGTCGTTCAGGTCGGATGTAGCAAAACGGCCACCGTCAAGCGGCACCAAGGGTCGTAATTCGGGCGGAATAACCGGTACAATGTTTATAATCATCCATTCGGGCCGGTTTTCGCGGCGTTTGTTGGCTTCGCGAAAAGCTTCCACCACTTGCAAACGCTTGAAGGCCTCGGTACGCCGTTGCTTGGATGTTTCGTGGTTTGCTTTATGCCGGAGCTCATACGAAAGTTCATCCAAATCGATTTGTTTAAGTAACATTTGGATGGCTTCGGCACCCATTTTGGCGATAAATTTGTTGGGATCTTCGTCGGGAAGGTATTGATTCTCTTCGGGCAAAAGCGATAATACTTCGTGATACTCTTCCTCGGTGAGCAAATCCATTTTTTTCACCTCACGGCCATCGGGATAGATGGCTTCGCCGGGTTGGATGACCACATAGCGTTCGTAGTAAACGATGGTTTCCAATTTTTTGGACGGCAAGCCCAACAGGTAGGCCATTTTATTGGGGTTGGACCGGAAATACCATATATGCGCCACAGGAACCACCAATTCGATGTGTCCCATACGTTCGCGACGCACTTTCTTTTCGGTAACTTCCACACCACAGCGGTCGCAGACTACGCCTTTGTAGCGGACGCGTTTGTATTTGCCGCAGGCACATTCATAGTCCTTCACCGGCCCGAAAATGCGTTCGCAGAACAAACCGTCGCGTTCGGGTTTGTGGGTACGGTAGTTGATAGTCTCGGGTTTGAGTACTTCGCCGCGGGACATGCTTTTGATCACGTCGGGTGAAGCCAAACCGATGGAAATCCGGTCGAATTTGATGCTTTTGGTATCTTTTGTTCGTGCCATAATCACGTTGATGCTTAATCGTTAGTGGATAAATTATTTATTTTTCAACACATCATTGCCTTGTTCGTCTTCGAGACGGACATCAAGGGCCAAGCCGCGCAGTTCGTGCAAGAGTACGTTGAAGGATTCCGGAATACCGGGTTCGGGCATAGGTTGTCCTTTGACAATGGCGTTGTAGGTTTTGGTACGGCCCGTAACATCGTCGGACTTGACGGTGAGAATCTCACGCAAGGTGGACGAAGCACCGTAGGCCTCCAATGCCCAAACCTCCATTTCTCCGAATCGCTGACCACCGAACTGGGCTTTACCTCCCAAAGGTTGCTGCGTGATGAGCGAATAGGGGCCGATAGCCCGAGCGTGCATCTTATCGTCAACCAAGTGGTTGAGTTTGAGCATATAGATCACACCCACCGTAGTAGGTTGGTCGAAACGTTCACCTGTTCCTCCGTCATAGAGATAAGTTACACCTTCTTTGGGAACGCCGGCTTTTTCGGACAAAGTATTGATTTCGTCCAAGGTAGCGCCGTCGAAAATGGGTGTGGAAAACTTGACACCCAATTTATTACCAATCCATCCCAGCACTGTTTCGTAAATCTGCCCGATGTTCATACGCGAAGGTACACCCAAAGGGTTCAACACGATGTCCACCGGCGTTCCGTCTTCCAGGAACGGCATATCCTCTTCGCGAACAATCTTGGCCACAATACCTTTGTTTCCGTGACGTCCTGCCATTTTATCACCCACTTTGAGCTTGCGTTTTTGGGCAATATAAACCTTGGCCAATTTCAGGATACCCGAAGGCAAATCATCTCCCACGCTGATGGCAAACTTGTCGCGACGCAGGTTTCCTTTGATTTGATTGGCCTTGATTTTATAGTTATTGAGCAATTCCGAAATCAAATGATTCAAATGCTCATCCGTAGTCCAAGTGCCGTGGGTCAGGTGTTCGTAATTTTTATAAGCACTCAATGCTTTGAGCGTAAATTTCTTTCCTTTGGGGAAAACCTCTTCGCCCAATTCATCCAAAACGCCTTGCGATGTTTTTCCGTTGACAATCGAAAACAGTTTTTCGACCAGTTTTTCGCGCAGGGCTTCCAACTGTTCGCCGTATTTTTTCTCCAACTTTTCGATTTCCACCTTGTCCTGCATACGCTTGCGGCGGTCTTTCATCGAACGGGTAAAGAGTTTCTTATCGATCACCACGCCGCGCACCGACGAAGGAACTTTGAGCGATGCATCCTTAACATCACCGGCCTTTTCACCGAATATAGCACGCAAGAGTTTTTCTTCGGGCGAAGGGTCGGATTCGCCTTTGGGCGTTACCTTACCAATCAAAATATCACCCGTTTTGACCTCGGCACCGATGCGGATAATTCCGTTTTCGTCCAAATCTTTGAGCGCTTCTTCGCTCACGTTCGGAATATCGTTGGTCAATTCTTCCTGTCCCAGTTTGGTGTCGCGCACTTCCAGTGTGAATTCATCGATATGGATGGACGTGTAATAATCCTCGCGAACCACTTTTTCGGAAATAACAATGGCGTCCTCGAAGTTATAACCTTTCCAAGGCATAAAAGCAACCAGCAGGTTACGACCCAAAGCCAATTCACCGCCTTTGGTGGCATAACCTTCGGTGAGTACCTGGCCTTTTTTGACCCGCTGCCCTTTGCGCACTATGGGCACCAGGTTGATGGTCGTGTTTTGGTTGCTCTTGCGGAATTTGATCAGGTTGTAGGTTTTTTCGTCCGGATCGAAACTTACCAAACGTTCTTCCTCGGTCCGGTCGTAGCGAATCACGATTTTATCGGCATCCACATAAACCACTTCACCGTCGCCTTCGGCGTTGATAAGGATACGCGAATCGATGGCCACCCGTTTTTCCAATCCGGTTCCCACAATGGGCACCTCGGGATTGATCAACGGTACCGACTGACGCATCATGTTCGAACCCATCAAAGCCCGGTTGGCGTCGTCATGTTCCAGGAACGGAATCAACGAAGCGGAAATAGATGCAATTTGGTTGGGTGCCACATCCATATAATCCACATCTTCGCGCTTGACCACGGGAAAATCACCTTCTTCACGCACTTGCAGGCGTTCGGGAATAATGTTGCCCTCGGCATCGGTAGGCGTGGTGGCTTGGGCTATTTTCTTACCTTCTTCTTCTTCGGCTGTCAAATACACGGGTTGTTCGTCATAAAGCACTTTGCCGTTTTCCACCTTGTAATAGGGCGTTTCGATAAAGCCCATTTTGTTCACCTTGGCATAAACGGCCAAGGACGAAATAAGCCCGATGTTCGGCCCTTCGGGTGTTTCGATCGGACACAAACGACCATAGTGGGTGTAGTGAACGTCGCGTACTTCGAATCCGGCTCGCTCACGCGACAAACCACCCGGACCCAAGGCCGACAAACGACGTTTGTGCGTAATTTCGGCCAAGGGGTTGGTTTGGTCCATAAATTGACTCAATTGGTTGGTACCAAAGAAAGAATTGATAACCGACGAAAGCGTTTTGGCATTAATCAAATCGGCCGGTGTAAACACTTCGTTGTCGCGCACGTTCATTCGCTCGCGAATGGTGCGTACCATCCGGGCCAAACCCACGGCAAACTGCTGCTGCAATTGTTCGCCCACCGTACGCACACGCCGGTTGGAAAGGTGGTCAATGTCATCCACCTCTTGCTTGGAATTAATAAGCCGGATAAGTTGTTTAATAATGGAAATAATATCTTCTTTGGTCAGAACGGTAACATCTTCGGGGATATTCAATCCCAATTTTTTATTGATCCGGTAACGTCCCACCTCACCCAAATCGTAACGTTGGTCGCTGAAAAAGAGTTTTTCGATAATGCTTCGGGCCGTTTGCTCATCGGGGGCCTCGGCATTACGCAATTGACGGTAGATATATTCCACCGCTTCTTTTTCGGAGTTGGTGGGGTCTTTTTGAAGCGTATTGTAAATAATAGCGTATTCGTTAGACGTATTATCTTCCTTGTGCAGCAAAATGGTTTTTACGCCCGATTCAAGGATTTTATCAATATGTTCCTTTTCCAATATGGTATCCCGTTCCAGGATAATTTCGTTCCGTTCAATGGATACCACTTCACCCGTATCTTCATCCACAAAGTCTTCGTGCCAGGTTTTAAGCAATCGTGCGGCAATACGGCGACCCAAGTATTTTTTCAATCCCGATTTGGTAACTTTCACTTCGTCGGCCAGTCCGAAAAGTTCCAAAATATCTTTGTCGCGTTCAAATCCAATGGTGCGCAAAAGTGTGGTTACGGGTAATTTTTTCTTACGGTCAATGTAGGCATACATCACATTGTTGATGTCCGTGGCAAATTCCATCCACGAACCTTTGAACGGAATAATACGGGCCGAGTAGAGTTTGGTTCCGTTGGTGTGGTAGGATTGTCCGAAAAACACACCGGGCGAACGGTGCAATTGGGAAACGATCACCCGTTCGGCGCCATTGATGATAAACGTGCCGCGGGGGGTCATATAGGGAATATTGCCCAAGTAAACATCTTGGACTTTGGTTTCAAAATCTTCGTGTTCGGTGTCGGTGCATTCCAGTTTGAGCCGGGCTTTGAGCGGCACACTGTATGTCAGACCGCGTTCGATGCATTCCTGGACGGAATAACGCGGCGGATCCACCGAATAATCCAGAAAGTCCAGTACATATTGATTCCGTGTATCGGTTACGGGAAAATTATCGCGGAAAACCTTGTACAGACCTTCTTTTTTGCGCTCGTGCAATTTGGTTTCCAATTGAAAAAAATCCTTGAAGGATTTAATTTGAATGTCCAGAAAATCGGGGTAATCGGGAATGTGTTGAAGATTGGAAAAAGTTACACGGCCGCTTTTGTCCTTCCGTTGAAGGATATCGGGGTTTTCATTTTTTCGGTTTGCCATATCAAAGACAAAATTTGGGGTTGAAAATCGGGTAAATAAAAGAGCGTCGGGGTGTATTCTTCATAGAATACAAAAGTTTAGGTCAAAAAAATTTGACCTAAACTTTTAGGGAAAATGGTGTGTTTACTTGATTTCGACTTCGGCGCCGGCTTCTTCCAAAGATTTTTTGAGGCCTTCGGCTTCGTCTTTGGAAACGCCTTCTTTAACGGGTGCCGGAGCACTGTCCACCAAAGCTTTGGCTTCTTTGAGGCCCAGACCGGTGAGTTCTTTCACCAATTTAACTACGGCCAATTTCGAAGCTCCGGGAGCTTTAAGAATGACGTCGAATTCGGTTTTTTCTTCTTCCGCTTCACCACCTGCGGCACCTGCCGGTCCGGCAACGGCCACTGCGGCGGCTGCGGGTTCAATGCCGTATTCTTCTTTCAAGATGTCGGCCAATTCGTTAACTTCTTTAACCGTCAAGTTAACCAATTGTTCTGCGAGTGCTTTTAAATCTGCCATTTTTCTATCGTTTTTGTTGTTAAGTTAGTTGACTAATAAAATTAATTTTCGCGTTCGGAAAGGGTTTTGACAATTCCGGCGATTTTTTGTCCGCCCGATTGCAAAGCGGAAAGTACGTTTTTAACAGGGGATTGCAACAAGGTTACAATTTCGCCCAGCAATTCTTCCTTGGACTTGATGGTTGCCAAGAAGTCCAGTTGGTCATCGCCCAGATAAACGCCTTCGTCGATCCAAGCGCCTTTGAGGACGGGTTTTTCGGATTTTTTGCGGAATTCCTTGATGATACGGGCAGGTTTGTTTCCCACGTGGGCTAACATCAAAGCGGTGCTGCCATGTAAAATATCCGACAGGTTTTCGAAATCCTTATCGGAATTTTCCATGGCTTTACCCAGCAAAGTGTTTTTTACCACTTGCAATTTGATTTCGCCTTTATTGCAGGCCTTACGCAAAGCGTAAGTTGTGGGAGCATCCAAACCCAAAATATCCACAAAATATATCACGTTGTATTCCGAAAGACGCTGTTCGAGGTCAGCGATCATCTGTGCTTTTTCTTCACGTGTTCTCATGTGCTGTTGTTTTTAGTTAAACGGCTTTCGTGTCCACATGCACACCGGGTCCCATGGTAGATGAAAGCGCAATGCTCTTTACATAGGTTCCCTTGGTGGATGCAGGTTTCATTTTGATCAAGGTATGAATCAGTTCCTCGGCATTTTCTTTGATTTGCTCGGGTGAGAAACTCACCTTACCGACGGAAGCATGCACAATACCTTTTTTGTCCACACGAAAGTCGATTTTACCTGCCTTCACTTCTTTGACGGCTTTGCCCACGTCCATGGTAACGGTACCCGTTTTGGGGTTGGGCATCAGACCGCGGGGACCCAAAATACGTCCCAGGGGGCCCAACTTACGCATAACGCTTGGCATGGTAATGATTACGTCCACATCGGTCCAACCTTTTTTGATTTTTTCGATGTAGTCATCCAAACCCACATAGTCGGCACCGGCCGCTTTGGCTTCGTCTTCCTTGTCGGGAGTTACCAAAGCCAATACGCGTACTTCCTTACCGGTTCCATGAGGAAGTGTTACCACGCCGCGAATCATTTGATCCGCCTTACGGGGGTCCACACCCAAACGAACAGCAATGTCCACCGACGCGTCGAAGTTTTCAAAGGACAGTTCTTTGACCAGTTTGGCGGCTTCATCCAAGGTATATAACTTGTTTTTGTCGTATTTGGACAAAGCAGCCTTCATCTTTTTGCTCAATTTCGCCATAACCTAGTGCGTTTAATTGTTAAAAGGGTTATCGCCTTCGATGGTGATACCCATCGAGCGGGCGGTTCCGGCTACCATTTTCATGGCTTTTTCCACCGTAAATGCATTCATGTCCTGCATTTTGTCTTCTGCGATTTTACGTACCTGTTCCCAGGTTACGCTTCCTACTTTTTTTCGGTTCGGTTCGCCGGACCCTTTCTTGATTTTGGCTGCCTCCATCAATTGCACTGCTGCCGGCGGCGTTTTAACGACAAAATCAAAAGATTTGTCTTTGTAAACATTAATGGTTACAGGCAGCACTTGCCCTTGCTTTTCCTGCGTACGGGCATTGAACTGCTTGCAGAACTCCATAATGTTTACGCCTGCGGCACCAAGTGCGGGTCCAACCGGCGGCGAAGGATTCGCCTGACCTCCCCGGATTTGTAGTTTGATTACCTTGAATAACTCTTTTGCCATTTTCTTGTTTTTAGTTTAAAACACTTGGAAGCATTTATGTTAATGTGCGTAACATTCAAACTTTTTCCACCTGATAAAAATTTACCTCCAACGGAATCATCTTGCTGCCGAACATTTTCACCATAACTTTCAGTTTTCGGTTGTCTTCATTGATTTCCTGCACCGTTCCGAAAAAGTCCTTAAACATTCCGTCGATGATTTTCACTTCGTCGCCCACCACAAAAGGATTGAGAATTTTACCCTCTTGCATGGCCAAATCGTCCACTTTACCCAACAAACGGTTTACTTCGGCATCGGTCAAAGGCATCGGATCACCGCCCTTCACGGCCGTCAGAAAACCCATTACGCCGGGAATTTGTTTCAACACGTGGGGCAATTCGCCTTCCAGGTTGGCTTCGATATAAATATAGCCCGGAAACAATGTTTTGTCTTTTGTAATACGCTTACCTTTTTGCATGCGAATGACCTTTTCGGTAGGAATAAGAACCTCGCCCACATAATCATCCAAACCGTATTTGGAGGTTTCGTTCTCAATGAGCGTTTTGATCTTATTTTCCTTGCCGCTAATCACCCGCAGCACATACCATTTTTTGTCTCCCGAAGCCATGACTAGCGAATGATTTTATAGTAGTAGGTCAACGTCTTGCGGAATACCCAATCCACAACAAAAATAAAGAGCGAAAACAAGAAACTAAACATGGCTACCACCACCGTAAGCCGTTGAACCTCTTTCCAACTGGGCCACACTACGTGATGGGTAAGCTCCTTGTAGGCATCTTTTACATAATCTGCCAAGGATTGGAATATGTTTTTCTTTTTTTCCATAATTGCTTGCTTACATTGCACGGGCAGAGAGACTCGAACTCCCGACACCCGGTTTTGGAGACCGGTGCTCTACCAACTGAGCTATGCCCGTTTGTAAACAGAATTTGAAGCCCCCGAAACCGGGGCTTCAAATTCTTTGATAATTTACCGTTTTGTCAAAAAACCTTATTCGATAATCTCGGTGATCTGACCGGCACCAACCGTACGGCCACCTTCACGGATAGCAAAACGCAACCCTTTGTTCAAGGCAACCGGTTGAATCAATTCAACCTCAATGGTCAAGTTATCGCCGGGCAATACCATTTCCACACCTTCGGGCAAGTGAATTTCACCTGTAACGTCGGTGGTTCGCAAGTAGAATTGCGGACGGTAGTTGTTGTGGAAAGGCGTATGACGACCACCTTCTTCTTTTTTCAGGATATAAACCTCGGCTTTGAACTTCTTGTGCGGTTTAATGGTTCCGGGAGCGGCGATTACCATACCGCGTCGGATTTGTTTTTTGTCAATACCACGCAAGAGCAAACCTACGTTATCACCTGCTTGTCCTTCGTCCAAAATCTTACGGAACATTTCCACACCGGTAACAACCGAAGTAAGTTTTTCGTCACCGAAACCGATGATTTCCACCGGATCACCCGTATGGATAATACCCGTTTCGATACGTCCCGTAGCCACCGTACCACGACCGGTAATGGAGAACACGTCTTCGATAGGCATCAAGAAGGGCTTGTCCACATCACGTTGCGGTTCGTCAATCCAGTTGTCCACGGCATCCATGAGTTCTTCAACGGTTTTTACCCATTTGGGTTCGCCGTTCAAAGCACCCAAAGCCGAACCTTGGATAACGGGCGTATTGTCGCCGTCGTATTCGTAGAACGAAAGCAAATCGCGGATTTCCATTTCCACCAATTCCAACAACTCTTCGTCGTCCACCATATCCACTTTGTTCATAAAAACAACAATCTTAGGCACACCTACCTGACGGGCCAACAGAATGTGTTCACGTGTTTGGGGCATGGGACCGTCGGTGGCGGCCACTACCAAAATAGCACCGTCCATTTGAGCGGCACCCGTTACCATGTTTTTCACATAGTCGGCGTGTCCGGGACAGTCCACGTGTGCATAGTGGCGCTTGTCGGTTTCGTATTCCACGTGCGCCGTGTTAATGGTAATACCGCGCTCTTTTTCTTCGGGCGCGTTGTCGATGGATTCAAAGTCTTTTTCCTGAGCCAGACCTTTTTCGGCCAAAACTTTGGTGATGGCAGCCGTCAACGTCGTTTTACCGTGGTCCACGTGACCGATGGTACCGATATTGACGTGCGGTTTGGTCCTTTCGAATTTTTCTTTTGCCATAATAGTGAGTTTTAATAGATATTTAATTGTGTTTGCCAACTCGCTTTTGAGCCAATGACGGGATTTGAACCCGTGACCTTTTCCTTACCAAGGAAACGCTCTACCCCTGAGCTACATCGGCTTTTGTTTAGAGCGGGAGACGGGACTCGAACCCGCGACATTCAGCTTGGAAGGCTGACGCTCTACCAACTGAGCTACTCCCGCATGCCTTGCCGAATCTCCTCCGGCAGCTCGCCTTCCTGTGTGGTGGGGGGAGGATTCGAACCTCCGAAGCGTAACGCAACAGATTTACAGTCTGCCCCCTTTGGCCACTCGGGAACCCCACCCTGTTTCTTCCCTTGATGTCAATGAGCCGATGGAGGGATTCGAACCCACGACCTGCTGATTACAAATCAGCTGCTCTGACCAACTGAGCTACATCGGCAGCTCGCTCTCCTTTCTTTCGGCACGCAAATTTATAAACTTTTTTTTATCCCACCAAACCTTTTTTACAACCCCTTTTTACAACCCGTTCTCCCACCTGTTTTTCTTTATTTTTAGGGCGCCTCCCGCACTCGTTCACGCAGCGTTGCAGCAAGTGTAAAATGTCGGAAAAGTTGCCGTTATTTTTGTCGAGAACAAAGCCGGCCATCCGAAGGCATAGCCGTAGAGCTATGGCAAGGATGGTCAATGCCGTTATCGGCAAAAAAAAACAAAATTTGGTGTGATAATTTTATGCTTGCTGCAACGCTAGGCTGCATTGCTGCGCACCGCAGCGCGTTCACGAGTCGGGACTGGGCTGTCCGCTCAAATGCGGCTTGGGCAAGGCCGGTTTTTGTAAAGCCGGCGCCGTGGTCTCTTGCGCTGCGAGCCCCCGCCACCGGCACAAAAAATTCGGCCTGCCCCGCGCCGCATAACCGCTCCCATCCCTGGCGCAGTCTATTCATAACACAATAAATTTCCATTCGCATTTGATACGACTCGCACTGTCAAGTAATTAATAATTTTTTGATTTTATGACAATATACATATTGTATCCACGATTCTTTTTGTTATTTTTACAAATCAAAAAATCATATTACTATGAATAACAAAAATTGGCTCTTCCTGTTGCTTTTCGGTTTGATGACCTGGACGGCCCGTGCCGGAAACGCCCATCTGTTCCGCTACAATCAAGCGGTTGTTGACCAAGCCCTTGCCACCGTCAATGTGGTGGATAACTACGTAACCGCACATCACATTACTGCCGACCAACTCAATTTCCACGACAATTTGCTACTGCGCAATTTCGATGACGAAAGCATCAACCTGTTCGACAAAGGTCCCGACGAACTGTTAGGCATTCCGCCTTTCTGGTGGGGATTTGTGCTTAGCTGGGTAGGTATATTGGTGGTTTACTTCCTCACCGACAAAAACAAAGAATACACCAAGGAAGCCCTTATCGGATGTGTAGTGAACGCATTGATTTGGGGCGGATTATACTTCGTAGGAGGTGGATGCTGGGCCTGGTGGTTATAAGGCCTCCACTCCTTTTTATACAGAACAAAAAAAACCTCCGCATTCCGGAGGTTTTTTTGTTATTCCTTCCCCTGTACTTACTTCCTGAAAACAACAAAATCAAATTCCATACTGCGGGCTTGACCGTTCAAATCATAAATGTAAACATAAAAGTATGTTCCGTGCTTATCCACCACCGCCACATAGGGCGTCCCGTTGTTGGTTTCCACGCTCACCGTTACCGTATAATTCACATAGGTTCCCGGGCCAATCGAAGGCATATTTATCCGATAAACACCCGGATTTCCATTATTATAGGTTACGGTAAAACCATCCGATGATGCCCCGGGATCAATTTGACCGACATTGCTCACCGAACCATACACATAAGATTTCAGGTCCGTATCCCCGGCAATATCGGTTTTTAGCTTGTGCGTAATTTTTACGTTGCCGTCAAAATATCCCGCATAAGAATCGCCCAAAGCCAACACGCGCGAAAAAATGCCGTAGTGCGTTCCTCCCGACGAATTCGGTATTTCGATATACTCGCCGTATTTATTACCCGTTCCGTAACCGGACACATAATTATAAACGCCACATTCCGGCATATCACTATCGGTCGTAATGCGGTTGTAAACACCATAATGTGTTCCCGTCCCGTCGTCATGCATTGTATTGTAAACCCCGTAGCGATCACCGCTTCCGCTTCCGTTAAATTCGTAAAATGCCCCATAATGATTCTCATCGCCCGAATTGGTAATATACACCCCATATCCTACCTGGCGACCGCCTCCACTGCCTTCCAATATGGCGTGATAACCGTAGTGGTAACCGTTTCCACTACCCCTGAGTACCGAATACACACCGTATTGTTCGTCGTCGTTGTTATTATCCAAATAGTTTTCCGTACCCATTTGCACCAATCCGTCGCTTCCGCTAAGACGGTTATATGTACCGATTTGAATCCCCGTACCTTGACTTAATGTATTGAACACGCCATAATGCGGCCCCAAGCCCGAAACGTTGATTTGGTTATTCACACCTGCCACCATCGTAGTGGATACGGAGGTCGAACGGCCCTGCGGCCTGCCTGCCGTTCCGGTCATCAGGTTGTAAATCCCGAAACGGCTTCCTCCATTCCCCGACACATCCATGTGGTTGTAAATGTTCAACAGGTTTCCGTTGCCGCTACCTGTCAAATCCACTTTGAGCCCCGTGGTATTATCATCCGAATCGATATTCTTTACAACTGCCATTTGCAAGCCCTGCGTATAACCTCCCGTACCCACCATCAACGGCCCCAAATGATAGATAGTGTCGTTCACAGTGGTAGCCGGTTGATGATTTTGCGTGTTGATGAATATTTCCGGCGCATTTTTCAAATCACGGTAATCCGCCGAGGCCGCCCACTTGGCATACGGAACATATTCCAAGGGCTCCGTGCCCATGTCGGTGTAGGTGGAACCGTTGTCCAAGCTCACCTCCGTGTGTAGCACATAAGGCTGCGACCAATTGATGGCCGAAAAATCATCCGACGTGTTCCCCGTTCCTATAACCACCCGGGCAATGCCGTTGGCATCGGTGGTGGTGTGGAAAGTTTCCGTGTAAACCGGACCAACCGAAGGAACTTCAATAGTTAGCCGCAAATCCACATCCGTGTTGGCCAAAACATTTCCGTTTTGCGACAAAAGGATTTTGTAATGGAATCCGTCTTGCCCCCAAACGGCAATGGGCAAAATGAACAGCACGAAATAAAGCAAACGTTTCATAGCAGTGGTTTTTGATGTTTTTGTTTTTATCCTTTAAATTTATTATCAAATACGAATTTTGTCAAGTACATTTGACATAAATTTTAGTTTTTCCACAAAAGTTATATTGTTTTTCTTCTCAAAATTGAAATTTATCCTCCCCCTTTCGGCGGCTTTTTGTTATCTTGGCCCGCATAATCCCAAAAAGTAAATTCCATGCAACGCATAAAAAAACGTTCCTGGGCCGAGCCCTACAAAATCAAAATGGTCGAACCGCTTCGCATGCTTTCGCGCCGCGAACGCGAACAGGCCATACGCGAAGCCGGATACAATACCTTTCTGCTTCGTTCCGAAGATGTGTATATCGACTTGCTCACCGACAGCGGAACCTCAGCCATGTCCGACCGCCAATGGGCCGGACTGATGCTGGGCGACGAGGCCTACGCCGGAAGCCGTAACTTCTATCACCTGGAAGAAACCGTTCGCAATGTTTACGGCTACAAATACCTGGTGCCCACCCACCAGGGACGTGCCGCCGAACACCTGATTTCTAAAATCCTTATCAAACCCGGCGACTACATTCCCGGTAACATGTATTTCACCACCACCAAACTCCATCAGGAATTGGCCGGTGGTAAATTCGTCGACGTGATCATCGACGAAGCCCATGACCCCGAAAGCGAACATCCTTTCAAAGGAAATGTGGATTTAGACAAACTCCAAGCGCTGATCGACCGCGTGGGTGCCGACAAAATTCCCTACGTGGCCATTGCCACCACGGTGAACATGGCCGGCGGCCAACCCATTTCGCTGGAAAACCTGCGGGCCGTTCGTGAACTCACCGCCAAATACGGCATCCAAATCGTGCACGATATGACCCGCGTGGCCGAAAACGCCTACATGATTCAGCAAAACGAACCCGGTTACGCCGACAAAACCGTGGCCGAAATTGTCAAGGAAATCAACAGCTTGACCGACCACGCCACCATGAGCGCCAAAAAGGATGCCCTGGTCAACATCGGCGGATTCCTGGCCACCAACGACCCCGACGTGTTCGAACAAGCCCGCAACCTGGTGGTGGTTTACGAAGGCCTCCACACCTACGGCGGCCTGGCCGGACGCGACATGGAAGCCATGGCCATCGGCATCAAGGAATCGGTGATGGACGAGCACCAAAAAGCCCGCGTAGGCCAGGTGCATTACCTGGGCAAAATGCTCCTCGATGCCGGCATTCCGGTGGTTAAGCCCATCGGCACACACGGTGTTTTCCTGGATGCCAAACGCTTTTATCCGCACCTGCCGCAAGACAAATTCCCCGCCCAAACCCTGGCGGCCGAACTCTATGTGGATTCGGGCGTGCGTGCCATGGAACGCGGCATCGTATCGGCCGGACGTAATCCCGAAACCGGTGACCACAACTATCCCAAACTGGAACTGGTCCGGCTAACCATCCCCCGGCGGGTCTATACCCAAGCCCACATGGATGTGGTGGCCGAATCGGTCATCGAAGTCTATGAACAAGCCGGCAAGGCCAAAGGTCTCAAAATGGTGTTCGAACCCAAATACCTGCGATTCTTCCAAGCAAGGTTCGAAAAACTATAAAACCGAATAATAGGAGCATAAGCATTTCCTAATGATATATCAATGCCCACCGGCATTTATTCGTTTATCTTTGTAAAAATGAATTTTTTACCATGAGCGACAAAAGCAAATACAACAGCGTGATTTCGCAAATCGTACATATTTCGCCCACCATGAAAATCATCCGGGTCAAACCCGACGAGTGGAAACTTCCGCCCTTCAAGCCCGGCCAATTCGTGGTGTTAGGACTGTTCGGCGACGAGCCGCGCACCCCCGAGGCCGAACCCGAACACAAACCCGCCGACCCCGACAAACTCATCCGCCGGGCATACAGCATTGCATCCTCTTCGCGCGACGATTATGTGGAATTTTACATCTCGCTGGTCAAATCGGGCCAGCTCACACCCCGGCTATTTAACCTGCAAGTGGGCGACCGGCTGTTTATGAGCCAAAAACCCACCGGCATGTTCACGCTCGACCAAGTGCCCGAAGACCAAAACCTCATCCTTTTTGCTACCGGAACGGGCATTGCGCCCTACATGAGCATGCTGCGCAGCGATGCCCTTCACCGCCAAGGCAAAATCGTGGTGGTGCACGGCGCCGACAACAGCTGGGATTTGGGCTACCACGGCGAACTCACACTCTTGCAACGCATGTTCCCCGACAAGCTGGTCTATTACCCCACCGTTACCCGCCCCGAACGCGAACCGGTGAAATGGGAAGGCGATACACGCTTTTTCGAGGATATTTGGAAAGACCCCGATTGGCGCAACAAAACCGGCTTCGACCCCAAGCCCGACAACACCCACGTATTCCTCTGCGGAAACCCGAATATGGTTACCCACATGAAGGCCCTACTTACGGCCGACGGCTTCAAGGAACACACCAAGCGCGAACCCGGCCAAATCCACGCCGAAGAGTTTTAAACACCCGATTCCACATAACCCGGAAGGCAGGCCCTGTGCTTGCCTTTTTGTTTTTTTTCGGGCGCCCCGGCGTACACGTTCGGGCCGCCGCCGGCGGGCGAAGCCCGCGCGGCCTGCCGGAGGCAATCCGTCAGCGTCTCCGGCGCTGCGGCGGCGGCACGCGCCCGTCTTCGGGACGACGGAGCGCCCTTTTCGGGCGCGTTTCCTCACGTGGCGCCGTCGCGTGCTCCGCTCAAACGGTGCTTGTCCGGCCGGTGGTTTTCGGCTTCGCACCCTTCGGGCGCTTCGCCCCGCCCGTGCGTGGGGCCTCCCACTGTCGGCCTACACCGGACGGGAAAACCGGCGACGCAAAGCGCCGCCGCACCGGCCGGCCGGCGCCCCGTAACCGCTGCGCCCGCTGGCGCGGAAAACATTGACATACATAACGCCCACGCACATCATTCTTTCAAAAAAAATCCACACAACGCATTGCACATCCCGCGAAAAATCCCTAAATTCATTTGCTCAAACTTTTTGCATCATGACCGACTTCCAACAACAAATCCGCCAAGGCATTCCCGAAACCCTGCCCGAACCCAAACCCTACGACCCCGATGTGAATCACGCACCGCCGCGGCGGAATATCCTCACCGAAGAAGAAAAAAAACTGGCCGTGCGCAACGCGCTACGTTATTTCCCGCCTCAGTGGCATCCGGTGCTGGCGCCCGAATTTCGCGACGAACTGGAAACCTACGGACGGATTTACATGTATCGCTTCCGGCCCGATTATCCCATGTATGCCCGGCCCATCAATGAATATCCGGCCCGCACACCGCAGGCGGCGGCCATTATGCTCATGATTCAAAACAACCTGGACCCGCGCGTGGCCCAGCATCCGCACGAATTGATTACCTATGGCGGCAACGGAGCCGTCTTCCAAAACTGGGCCCAATACCTGCTCACCATGCGCTACCTGTCGGAAATGACCGATGAGCAAACCCTGGTCATGTATTCGGGCCACCCTTTGGGCTTATTCCCTTCGCACAAAGATGCCCCCCGCGTGGTGGTAACCAACGGCATGATGGTGCCCAACTATTCGTCCCTGGACGACTACGATCGCTACAACGCCCTGGGCGTTACCCAATACGGCCAAATGACGGCCGGCAGTTATATGTACATCGGGCCCCAAGGCATTGTGCACGGCACCACCATCACCCTGCTCAATGCCAAACGCATTATCCGCGAACGCTACGGCAAACCCGCCGATGAGCCCGTATTGTTCGTTTCGGCCGGATTGGGCGGCATGAGCGGCGCCCAACCCAAGGCGGGCAATATTGCCGGCGTGGTCAGCGTGGTGGCCGAAGTCAATCCCCGGGCCGCGCGCAAACGCCACAGCCAGGGCTGGGTGGACGTGCTCACCGACGATTTGGACGACCTTACGGCCCGCGTACGCTACGCCCTGGAAAAAGGCCAAGTGATTTCGTTCGGCTATATCGGCAATGTGGTGCACGTGTGGGAACGCTTCCTGGACGAAGGCATCAAAATCGACCTGGGTAGCGACCAAACCTCTTTACACAATCCCTACAACGGCGGCTACTATCCCGTGGAACTCTCCTTCGACGAAGCCAACCGTATGATGGCCGCCCGGCCGGAAAAATTCCGCGAATACGTTCACCGTTCGTTGCGCCGTCAGGTGGATGCCATCAACAAGCACGCCGAACGCGGCACCTACTTTTTCGACTACGGCAACGCCTTTCTGCTCGAAAGCAGCCGTGCCGGCGCCGATATATTACAACCCGACGGCCGCTTCAAATATCCGTCCTATGTGGAAGACATCATGGGCCCCTACTGCTTCGACTACGGCTTTGGGCCCTTCCGCTGGGTGTGCACCAGTGGCAAGCCCGAAGATCTGGCCCTGACCGACCGCATTGCCACCCAAGTGCTCGAAGAACTGATGCAAAGCGCGCCCGAACGCATACGCCAACAAATGGACGACAATATCCGCTGGATTCGCGGCGCACAAGAAAACAAATTGGTGGTGGGTTCGCAAGCCCGCATCCTCTATGCCGACGCTTGGGGACGGATTGAAATAGCGCGACGATTCAACGAAGCCATTGCACGGGGCGACATTTCAGCCCCCGTGGTTTTGGGACGCGACCATCACGATGTGTCAGGCACCGACTCGCCTTTCCGCGAAACATCCAACATCTACGACGGCAGCCGCTTTACCGCCGACATGGCCGTGCAAAACGTTATCGGCGATGCCTTCCGGGGCGCCACCTGGGTTTCGTTGCACAACGGCGGCGGCGTAGGTTGGGGCGAAGTAATCAACGGCGGCTTCGGTATGGTGCTCGACGGTAGTGCCGATGCCGAAAGGCGACTCAAACAAATGCTTTATTGGGACGTGAACAACGGCATAGCCCGCCGCAGTTGGGCCCGCAACGACAATGCCATGTTTACGGCCCGGCGCGCTATGAACGAACGACCCGATTTGCAAATTACCATGCCCCATTTGGTGGACGACAAACTGCTGGATGATTTGTTCAGGTAATTCGGATGGCAATAAGCGGTTCATCTTTAAAAAAATGACCCATGACATAAAGAACCGCAAGTATTTTTCTTAAATTTAGAATAAATTCAAAAAACCACTGCCATGAAAAAAGCTATTTTTCTTATTTCTTTATTGTTGGCGTTTTTCCTGAACGCCCAGCAAATTCAGAACAACAGTTTCGAAAACTGGCATACACAAACCTATCCCGACCTGGATGATTATATGGATAGCGGAGAGGACGGTTACTTGAACATTTCCAGGGAAACGGATGCCACCGAAGGTAATTATTCGGTAAAAATCGAAAGTATCGACAGGGGGCAATGGGATCCCGGCGAAGTGGAACCGGGGTATTTTGTCAATTTTTATCCCGAAGATTTTTCGGGTGGAACACCCTATTCGTCCCACGTGGATACGGTAAAAATCGACTATAAGGCCGGCGTGGTGGGACAAGACACGGCCCTTTTCCTTATCGAATTCAAATATCAAAGTATTCCGCTATTCGATACCATTGTGCACATCGATGCGACCATGAACACGCAAAGCTGGCAAACCATCGTGCTACCCACCCGCATGCCGGCAGGTGCAGTTCCCGACACGGTGATGATAGGCGCCGCAAGTAGCAATGCCATTACCGGTGCGGGTATGGAAATCGGCAGTTGGGTAATGTTCGATAATTTGCGTTTTATTTCCAACACATCGTCCGTTCCGCCGCCGCCCAATTGGAGTTTTGAAAACTGGACATTCCACAATGTGGAAAAACCCGACGGTTTTATGACTTCGCTCGACGACGAACCGCTGACCACGCCGCAAAGCATCCAAAAATCCACCGACCCCACCGACGGAAGTTATGCCGTGTATATGGTAAACGCCCTTAACCGGTGGGGCGACACCGTTTATGCCGTCATCACCAACGGGCAATTGTTTTCGCACGACGGACTCGAAGGAGGCATGGCCATTGGCCAGAATCCCACGAGCATTTCCTACGACATCAAAACCCACCGCGTAGCGGGCGATATGGCGAGCATCCGGTTTATTTTCAAAAATTCGTCCGACCCGAGCCAAAATGAGTTTATCGGACAAGATTATACAAGTGATATTCCCGCCTATCAACACGTGGACATTCCGTTGAACCTGCAATACGCACACGACAGCTTACGCTTCGATGCCTGGAACGGCGACGAACCGGGCTCGTGGATGCAGTTGGACAATATATATTTGGGTTATCCCGCTGCCGTGGATAACTATATCCGCGCCGAAGAATTACGTGCTTTTCCGGTTCCGGCATCCGGTTGGCTTTACTTTAAAATCCAAGCAAAACAGGATGTGAACATAAACATTGACATTATCGATTTGGAAGGAAAACGTTTAACAGGCAAAGGGTTTCATCTCTATGCCGGAACAAATAGGGTAAAAATTTCCACGGCTATATTGCCGCGCGGCGTTTATCTCTACCGCATTGTTTCGCCAGGAGGTGAACATACGCGCCGGTTTATCAAACGTTAGCCATAAAACAATATTCCGTTCCAAGCCGGAAATCATTCCGATTTCCGGCTTTTCTTTTAAAGCTCTTTGGCACACCGCCCGAAAATGCCTATTTTTGAGCTAAAAGATAACCTACTATGAAATTCGACGTCCTGATTATCGGTAGCGGACCCGGCGGATATGTGGCCGCCATTCGTGCCGCACAGCTGGGATTCAAAACGGGTATTGTGGAAAAGGAAAATCTGGGGGGCGTGTGCCTCAATTGGGGTTGTATTCCCACCAAAGCCCTGATGAAAAGTGCCGAAGTATTTCAATATGCCCGCCATGCCGGTAATTATGGCGTTAGGGTGGATAAATCCGCGGCCGATTTTCCGGCTATTATCAAACGTAGCCGCGAAGTGGCCGAAAGCATGAGCAAGGGGGTGGAGTTTTTGATGAAGAAAAACAAAATTCACGTAATTCCTGGCACGGGACAAGTGCTGCCAAACAAACAAGTTCGCATCACCCATCCCAATGCGCTGATTAGCGATTTGGATGCCGACCACATCATCATTGCCACCGGGGCCCGGGCGCGCCAACTGCCTTTCCTGCCCATCGACGGGGAACACATCATCGGCTACCGCCAAGCCCTGACCCTGGAAAAACAACCCGAAAGCATCGTGATTGTGGGCTCGGGGGCCATCGGCGTGGAAATGGCCTACTTTTACAACAGTATCGGCACCAAAGTAACGCTTATCGAATACCTGCCGCGCATCGTTCCGCTCGAAGATGCCGAAGTGTCCAAACAGTTGGAACGCAGTTTTAAGAAAGCCAAAATCAAAGTGCTCACCGGCACCGAAGTTACCGGACACGAAATTACCGGCGAAGGCGTCAAGGTGCTATACAAAAACAAAAAAGGCGAAGGCGAAGTAACGGCCCAAAAAGTGCTCAGCGCCGTGGGTATCCAAGCCAACATCGAAGATATAGGGCTGGAAGACGTGGGCATCGAAACCGAAAAAGGGAAAATCAAGGTGGATCGATTTTATCGCACCAATGTGCCGGGTTACTACGCCATAGGCGATGTTATCGATACGCCGGCCCTGGCCCATGTGGCTTCGGCCGAAGGCATTACGTGCGTGGAAAAAATTGCCGGATTGGATCCCGAACCCATCGACTACAACAATATTCCGTCGAACATCTACACTTCGCCGCAAGTGGCATCGGTGGGCTACACCGAAGAGGCCGCCCGCGAAGCGGGCTACGATGTACTGGTGGGTAAATTCCCGTTTACCGCCAGCGGAAAGGCCAAGGCCGCCGGCCAAACCGACGGGTTCGTTAAAATCCTTATCGACAAGAAATATGATGAAATTTTGGGTGCCCACATGATAGGCGCCAATGTTACGGAGATGATCGCCGAAATTGTGGCCGCCCGCAAGGCCGAATCCACCGGCCACACGCTGCTCAAAAGCATTCACCCGCATCCCACCATGAGCGAGGCAGTGATGGAAGCCGTGGCCGCGGCTTATGGGGAGGTGATTCATTTGTAGGAAAACACAATTTCTGGATAAACGGCCCTACGTTGCGGTTGTGGGTTGATTTATGACTTACCCGGATTAAACGGTTCCGGTGATTTAGTGCCGGTTGGTTTTGTCCACTTTAAGCTCGGGATTAGCTTCGAAACGAACAAGAAATAAAAAATTATTGCGCCAGGGATGGGAGCGGTTATGCGGCGAAGGGGCGAAAGTGTTTTTTGCGCCGGCGCTGAGGGCTCCCGGAGGAAGAGACCGCAGCGCCGGCCATGCAAAAACCGACGCACCCGAGCCGCATTTGAGCGGACAGCCCGACGGCGACGGATTTCGGGCCGGCCGGTGCGAAAGCGCTCCGCCGCTTGAAGCAACGGCCGGTGCCCCGCCGCGGCGCCGTAGGCGCCGGGCGGCCGGCCGGACGTATCCGACTGAAAATCAATACGCCCCGGCCCGCGGCTTCGCCGCGGGCCGGGGCGTCAATAAATCCCGTCCCAACGTCCGGCCGGCCGCCGCGGGCGTTCGCCCGCCGGCGGGGCCCCGAAACCCGGCGCCGGGGCGCCCTAAAAATATTAAGGTCGTAAACGAACCCGGTATGGCGCCCACGTTGCCGAATCACCCGGCAGGCCGGCGCCCACGTCAATCATTTCCAAAAGTTCCGGTTCAAAACGGATGAGCAGGTAATGCTTGCGTCCGGGGTAGAATTTTTCCCAAGCGGGTCGCCAAATACGGGCCTTGACGGCCGAATCGTTCACCAAACGGGCTCGTCCGTAGAGCGAAACATAGCCGGGCGATGAACGGTCGAAATAGTGTAGCGTCATTTGTGGGTGACTGCGGAGTTCGGCTACCTTGCGGCTGCGGTCGTTGGTGGCCAACCAAATCACCCAAGCCGAGTCGGGAGCAAAAGGTTCCATCACGCGGGCACGCATACGCCCGTCGGTGCCGCGGGTTACGGCAGTGGCATAATAGGCCCGCCCGATCAATGCACGGCTGCGGGACAGAATCTCCTTTTCCTGCGAACTAAAATCCGTTCGCAAACGACGGTTGCCGGGCGTGCAAGCCGCGGTCAGCACGATAAGGGCAAGGGCTAGGAATCGCATTGTTGTTTCAGTTTGTCAATATCCAAACCGCCCAGCGCCCCGGAACTCATCAACAAAATCACCGACCCGGGTTCGGGGAGCCCGTAAACATATTCCTTGAAGACCGCGGGATCGTTGAACACCTGCAAGCCCTCCTTACCAAAAGACTGACGAATAAATTCCGGTTCCACGGGTTGCAGGCGTTTGATGGCTACGGCGTGGGGCGAATAAAACACGGCCGCCCGGTCGGCCGCATCCAAACTGCCGCGGTAGTTGGGAATAAACTCCTTGCTCAAACTGCTGTATGTGTGCAGTTCCAAAACGGCTTTCAGCCGGCGGTGGGGATAAAGTTCGCGAACCGCCTGCACCGAAGCACGCACTTTGGACGGTGCGTGGGCAAAGTCGCGATAAATCACACAGCGGCCATTGTCGAATATTTTTTCCAAACGCAGGGATGCGCCTTCGAAATTCTGCACGGCACGGTAGAAATCCTTGGGTTCGATACCCAGTTCTTGTGCCGCGGTGGCAGCGGCGGCAAGGTTTTGCATATTGTGCCGTCCGAAAATGCGTAAAGGATATTCGCGCCCATCGTGTTGAAGGATAAAACGGCGGTCGTCCACACGATAGTCAGGTGTCCGGTATGGAATGACTTTCAGGTCGGGGCGGAGCCGGGCCAAGTCGCGAAGCACGGGGTCTTCGGCGTTGTAGATAAGCGTTCCGCCGGGTTCGATATAATCGGTAATGAACCGGCGGAATTGGGCGGCATAGTTTTCGGGTGTTTTGAACACGTTGATATGGTCAAGGGCAATGCCCGTGAGCACGGCAATATGGGGGCGGTAATGAAAAAATTTGGGCCGGTCGTCGAGGGGCGAAGTGGGATATTCGTCGCCTTCGAGCACGATGGTGTCGGCGCTGTTGGTAAGCCGTATCATGCGGTCGAAACCTTTGAGTTGGGAGCCCACCATAAAATCGGGTTGGCGACCGTTGCGCACCAGGCCGTGCAGCAGTATGGCCGTGGTGGTGGTTTTGCCATGGGAACCGCCGATGACCACGCGGCGTTTGTCGCGCGACTGTTCGTAGATAAATTCGGGATAGGAATACACGGGCAGGCCGAGCTCGCGCGCCCGGAGCAATTCGGGATTGTCGGCCCGTGCATGCTTACCCAGGATGATGCCGTCCAAACCGGGGGTGATACGTTCGGGATACCAGCCCAACTTGTCGGGTAACAAACCGGCACGTTCCAGGCGCGAACGCGAGGGTTCGTAGATTTCGTCGTCGCTGCCCGTAACAGTGTAGCCCTTATCGAGGAGCGTAAGGGCCAAATTGTGCATGGCGCTACCGCCGATGGCGATAAAATGAAAGCGGGGCATATTTAATGGTCTTGATGATAATAGAGTTCGAATTGCAAATGCACATCGGGCCAGGTTTTGCTCACGCCGTCTTTGCCCGTGTGTTTGTCTTCGCACATGGTGTGCAGGTTGTAGAGTGCCCGACCGGCTTTGAATTGCTTGACCACGTCGATTTGGGCATCGCCTTGGAGGGAGCCGTCTTTTTGTTTAACCGTAAAATCGACGGGGATTTCTTTGTTGTTCATACGGATAATGGTGTGCAGGATGCCGTGGGCGTTATCCCATCCGGCGGTTCGCAATTCGATGAGGTTGGAGTCCATCATCATTTGGAAAAAGGCATCGCGCAGGATTTGGTCGCGCCCGGCATTCCCCGAAAACACCGAAGCGGTTTTGATGCTAACACTTGCCCTGTCAAGCAAAGCGTTGGGGGTGTCGGCATTGGTGCTGAGCCGGTAGGAAAAATCCTTGAAGGTTCCGCTCACGGGCACTTTGGACGTTGTTTTGTAGGCCGTCCACCGGATTTTCAAGCTATCGGCGGTGAAGTGCATCTTGGCTTGGGCCGGTTTGGGCGGTGTGGTTATTTCGGGGCTTTGTTGCCGGGGCGTAGCGGCGGGTTGGTTGCCGGATGTTCCTTTGTTTTGACATCCTGCCAAGAAAAGAACCATCAAGAAGAGCCCAATAAATATACGTTTCATAATGTGTTGGCTTTTTGTGTAAAGATACGAAAAAAGAGCGGGCGTGAATCGGTTTTGCACGGAGAAGCAAGCTACGGGATAGTAATATTTTTCCGTACTTGGTAGCATAGGTGAAGTGCAATATTCAATCATCCGAAAAAGTTCCGCAGCAAAAAGCAAAGTTTTCAAGCTTTTGACCTACGGGGATTTTATTAATAAAAATTCCTAATTTTGAAAAGAACAAGAAAACCGGCTTATGAAAAAATTAGTCATCCTTGCGTTTGTTTTGTTTTGGGCCTGGCATAGTTACGGCCAAACGGTCAAAGAACAAAAATCGGATTCCAAAATCACCGGCGTAACCGTATTTTTGGACAATGCACAAATCACGCGCGTCAAAAAACTGAGTTTACCGCAAGGCGAATCCCGTATCCGTTTTACCGGTCTTTCGCCTTTTCTCAACCCCAAAAGCATCCGTGTATCGGCTACGGGAGCCGTGATGATTTTGTCGGTGAAACAGGAACGCAGCTATACGGCTGATGATATAAAACCGCAGGGATTGGACGATTTGGAAAAGAAATACAAAGATATCAAAGACCGGATCACCGATGCCAAAACCTCACTCCAACTCATTGATGATGAAATCGATTTACTTCAACGCAACAAAGTGCTGAGCGGGAAAAACCAAGCACTGAGTGTTCAGGCCTTGCAAGCTATGGAAAATTATTATTCGTCCAAAATGAAAGCCCTGCGTTTTAAACGGCTCCAACAGCAAAAGGTTTTGAACCGGCTTGTCAAACAAAAAATCAAACTGCGCAAGGAAATTCAAAAAATCACCGACACAAAAATATATCCGCCCTACGAAATCATTGTGGATGTTTCCACCAAAAGGCCCGTGCAATCTGTTTTTACGCTTAACTACAACGTTTCGCAAACCCATTGGTTTCCGAGCTACGACATACGTGTGGATGATATTTCCAAGCCCTTGAACCTGACCTACAAGGCCAACGTCAACCAAGCCACCCAAGTGGATTGGAACAAAGTGCGTTTGAGCTTTTCGTCGGTCAATCCCACCGTGTCCAATGAAATTCCACACCTGCGGCCCTACCGGTTAGGTTACCAAAACCACATCCGCGCCGTGAGCGGGCCCATTAAAACCGTAAGCGGAACCATAACCGATGCAAGCACAGGAGAACCCTTGCCGGCAGCAAATGTGGTGGTCAAAGGTACAAGCATTGGAACGGTAAGCGATTTTGACGGGCATTATTCTATCAACTTACCCGACAAAAAAGATAATGTTTTGGTTTACAGTTATGTGGGATATGAAGAGGTGGAAATGCCGGTAATCAATCCGGTAATGAATGTGGAAATGACACCGAGTCCCCAAATGCTCAATACCGTGGTTGTAGTAGCAACCGGATATGACGATGACGACGACGATGACGATTATGTAGCCCGGCCCAAACACAAGAAAGCCAAGCCCAAAGCGGCGCCAAAACCTATGGAAATTCCATTGGAACGGGTCGAAAAGCAAACCAGTGTGCATTTCGACATCAAACGGCCCTATTCGGTGCCGTCGAACAATCAGGTGAAAACCATTCCGGTGATGCACTACGATATTCCCGTGCAATATACCTACATTTCGGTTCCCAAATTGGACGAAAACGCCTTTTTGACCGCCCGGATTACGGGTTGGGAAAAATACGATTTGCTTTCGGGCGAAGCCCAGGTGTTTATCGACGGTACATCGGTGGGCAAAACTCTGTTGGATACGGGCTTGGCCAAGGACACTTTGGAAATTTCGTTGGGTGTGGACAAAGGCATACGCATCACCCGGGAATTGGACAAAAAATTCTCGAAGCGCATCTTTTTGGGCACCAAACGCACCGAAACCCGCAAGTGGCGTATCACGGTCAAAAACAACAAAAACCGGCCGGTGGACATACGCATTTTGGATCAAATTCCCATTTCGGATAGCTCGGAAATGACTGTGGAGGTCATTAACCTCTCGGGTGGTAAACTGAACAAAGAAACCGGAGAGGTGGAATGGGATATTCATCTAAAACCCGGCAAAAAACGCGAACTTATTTTACAATACGAGGTAAAATTGCCCAAATACAGCGGTATCGAAGTGGAATAATCCGGATTCCGCGCCAGGGATGGAAGCGGTTATGCGGCGATGGCGGCGAGCATGCTTTTCCGCCCGGCGGAGGCGACCGAAGGAAGCCCTACGCACGGGCGGGCGCGGGCAAGCGTAGGCGCAGCCCGCGCAAAAAGCAGCGAGCCGACAAGCCGCATTTGAGCGGACAGCCCGACGGCGCCGCGTGAGGAACGGCCGACGTGAGCGTGCTCCGTCATCGCGAAACGGCGGCCGATGCACCGCTGGTGCTCCGAACGCGAAGCGCCGGGGCGCCCTAAAAATAAAAAAACCGGCCCAAACGGACCGGTTTGTTATGAAAAGGGAAAATTGTTATTGCTCATTCCGGCTTACGTCGCCCTTGTGGGTGGCATAATTGACTTTGAGGGCGTTGACTTCGCGGAGTTTTTCCTTGATGTCGGAAATCAGGCCCATATTGGCGTCCTGGTCGGCCTTGATGGACACGATCATAAACGGACGCAACTCTTCGCGACGGGCGGCGCGCTCTTTGAGAATCCAGGGTTGGATGTCGTTCAGGTCGGCAAATTTGTCGTTGAGCTGAATCTTATCCTTGTCGCCATAGATTTTCCGGTAGCGCTCGCTGGGCTTACCCACGAAAATGGTACTAACCAATTGCTTTTTCTCCAATTTTTGGACTTGGTCGGCGTAGGGCAGCACGTATTTGAGTTTGAGCTCGGTGTCGCGCATCACGGTGGCCACCATAAAGAAGAAGAGCAACATAAACACGATATCGGGCAGGGAAGCCGTGGAAATGGCCGGCGTTCCTTCGCTTTTTTTCTTGCTAAATTTGGATGCCATAGGTTTCCGTTTTTATTTAGGGGTCGCTTCCGCAATAATTTGCGGATACATATTTTTGATTTCCTTCTGCTGCTCCTTGGTCAGCTCGTCGAAGGGTTTGCCGTATTTGGCGATGGCCGCCTTGTTCCGCACCTCGTTGTAGGCCTTGATGATTTCGTTGTAAACGGTGATGTAGGCCTTGTAGGAGGTTCCGCGGTCATGGGTGATATTGACCACCGCATCTTTGGGTTTATCGGCATAGTTGGGATCCTTACCGAAGTTGGTGATATGCTTGATCACCTCGCCTTTGATGTCGGAGAATTTGGCCGGATGATCTTCGATCATCAACTGGTCGTTGCGGTTGATAAGGATTTCCAACAGGTTACGCTCCTTGACCGGAGGTATTTCTTGCTGAGGGTCGGGGGGCGGAGGAAGTTTACGGGCAATGCCATACATGCTTTCCATAGTAGTGGTTACCAGGAAAAAGATAAGCAACAGGAAAGCGATGTCCGCCATGGACCCGGCATTGATTTCTTGAAGTTTTCTGCGTGCCATAGTGCAATGTGCTTAGGTTGAATTAGTCCTGGCCGCGGACAAAATCCACAATCCAGGTAAAGAGCATCAAAGCCAATGCGATAAAGGCCAAGATGTAGAACATCCACAAGCCCGCATCGGACCAACCCGAAACCGAAGCCGAATACACGTGATCGTTCAACGTGTAGGGTTTAAATGTTGCCTTGGAATAGGCAATCAGAAATATTACGCCCAATGCGGCAAAGGATATCAACATGTAAATGGCGCTTTTTTTGGACTCGAAAATATCCAAAATGAATCCGACCACTGCTGCAATAACGGCTACGTAAAGCAACACTTTGGTCAGTCCGATGAGTTTGTCGATATAGGGGTTGGCCGCATCCGTATCGCCGCCGAGCTTGATCATATACCAATAGAATACAAAGCTAATCACGCCGATGAGCAATACGATGGTGGAAATGATTTTAGAGGATTTCATAATTCCGCAAGGTTTAATTATTTGGCTGCATTACGGGCCAGAATATCAATCAAAGAAATGGAAGCATCTTCCATTTTGTTGACAATCTTATCGATTTTGGAAAGGATAAAATTGTAGAAAATTTGCAGGATAATGGCCACAATCAACCCGAACAAGGTGGTCAACAAAGCCACTTTAATACCTCCGGCTACTAAGGAAGGGTTCATGTCACCCGCTTTTTCGATTTTGTCGAAGGCGTCGATCATACCGATGATGGTTCCCATAAATCCGAACATGGGAGCCAATGCGATGAACAAAGCCAACCAGGTGATGTTTTTTTCCAATTGCCCAACTTGGACATTTCCGTAGGAAATAACGGCTTTTTCGGCGGCTTCGAGGCCTTCGCCTTCGTACATACGTAAGAGTCCTTGATAGAAAATGGAAGCCACGGGACCACGCTTGGTTTTAAGCAATTCGAGCGCTTCTTCCACGCCGCCTTCTTCCATAGTGGATTCCACTTCTTCGAGCAATTTATGCGTATTGGTGTCGGCCAAATACAAGTAGATAATTCGCTCGATAGCAATGGCCAAACCCAAAATCAAAGTAATCAATACAATACCCATAAAGGCGGGACCACCTTCTACGAAGCGTTGTTTGATTACTTGATGAAAGCTTTTAGATTGACCTGCATCACTTGCATTATCAACCTTTTCGGTCTTGGCGGGAGCCGCCTGGTTTTGCGCCGAAACATTGGGCATGGCAAAAACAAGCATGCCTACGATTGCCAGAATGGTAAACAATTTTCTCATGGTATTTTTAGTTTAAAATTCAAGGTTCAATTTATGTTTTTTCTTTGTTTTCATCAGCTTGCGGAGAGGGAGGGATTCGAACCCTCGGTACGCTTGTGACGCACACACGCTTTCCAGGCGTGCACCTTCGGCCTCTCGGTCACCTCTCCTGTTCATCAAGGCACAAATATAATTTGTTTTCCTAAAAGAGCAAAATGTATTTGCATATTTCCGGCTTATCCTTCTTGCATGGATTGCAAAAATTCCTCATTATTACGCGTTTCTTCGATACGCGAACGAATAAATTCCATGGCTTCCACAGGATTCATATCGGCCAGGAAACGGCGCAAAAGCCACATACGCTGAATGGTCCACTTGTCGTGAAGTAAATCGTCGCGGCGGGTTCCACTGGCCAAAAGGTCGATGGCCGGGAAAATGCGGCGGTTGGCCAGCCGGCGATCCAATTGCAATTCCATGTTTCCGGTGCCTTTGAATTCCTCGAAAATCACTTCGTCCATTTTGGAACCCGTGTCCACCAGAGCCGTGGCTATGATGGTAAGCGAACCGCCGTTTTTGATATTGCGCGCGGCACCAAAAAAGCGCTTGGGTTTGTGAAGCGCGTTGGCATCCACACCACCTGTGAGTACCCGTCCCGAAGCCGGTTGAACCGTATTGTAGGCACGGGCAAGCCGGGTTATACTATCCAACAGAATCACCACATCGTGGCCGCTTTCCACAAGCCGCTTGGCCTTTTCGATAACAATATTGGCCACTTTTACGTGCTGGGCGGCCGGTTGGTCGAAGGTGGAAGCAATGACTTCGCCGTGCACGTTCTCAATCATATCGGTAACCTCCTCGGGCCGTTCGTCGATGAGCAATACCATTAAATATACCTCGGGATGGTTGGCGGCAATGGTATTGGCAATGTCTTTGAGCAACCAGGTTTTACCGGTTTTGGGCTGCGAAACAATCATGGCACGCTGGCCTTTGCCGATGGGCGAAAACAAATCCACAATACGCGTGGACACATTGCTGCGAAGGCCCGAAAGGTTGAATTTTTCGTCGGGGAATATGGGCGTCAAATGCTCAAAAGCTATGCGGTCGCGCACAATGGACGGATCCAGCCCGTTGATTTTCAAAACCTTGACAAGCGGATAAAAAGTCTCCTGATTTTTGGGCGGCCGCACCAAACCACGCACCGTATCGCCGGTTTTGAGGCCGTGATGACGAATTTGCTGGGCCGAAAGGTAAACATCGTCGGGCGACGAAAGATAATTATAGTCGGCCGAACGAAGGAATCCGTAACCGTCCAGGATTTCCAATACACCTTCCACTTCGATCAGCCCGCCGAACTCGTATTCCTTTTCTTTTTCCTTGGCTTTACCGTTTTCACGGGACTTGCCGTTGCGTTCGGGGCGCTCGGGGCGCTCGGCGGTGCGGGATTGTGATTCCGTATCCCGCGAACCGGCCTGCTGTTGGGGTTGAGGGGGTTCGGATGAACCGGACTCGGCTCGTGTATTTTCTTGTCGCTCGTTTTTCTTTACCACCAAAGTGCGCCGGCGCTTTCGTCCTTGATGAGTTTGATCCTGTGATGCCGTGTCGCCGGATTGTTTTTTATCGTCCCGCTTCTTATCGTCCTTGGAAGATGTGTCCAGGGGTTTACTTGCCTCTTGCTCCTGTTGTTTTTTTGGCGGACGCCCGCGACGCCGTTTGGGCTTGGGGGCATTGGGGCCGCCATCGGACGCCGGTTCTTGATTGCCGGAAGCTGTTTCGGCAGGTTCATTTCGAAAAATCTCTTGGATTTTGTCGCCGTTTTCGGAATAAAAATCCAGCAATTTGTAAATGAGCTCCATTTTTTTGAGCCCGTAATATTTTTTAATGTGTAATTTCTTGGCCAATTCCTGTAACTCGGCCAATTTTTTTTGTTTAAGGTTGTCAATGGAAAAAAGACGGGTAATTTCCTTGTTTGTCATCTCGATAGGTTTAATACATTAACGGGAAAATTCATAAATCAACAGGAAGTTGAAAGGAAAAGAAAATTCCGGAACCGGAATTACACTGCAATTATAGGAAATATTTTTTAAATAAACCCCTACCGCCGGCCTGAAATGACGCTTTTTTCCGGCAAATGTGTCTTTTACGGAGGATCGATTTGTATTCACCTTATTCCCGCAAATAATTACCCATTTGGATAAATGAAAATAAATTCATTACTTTGCATCACAAAGTTCTTTTCGACATGAATGAACAACATTATTTAGAAAACCTTCAAGACATCAAACGGATGATGTTGCGTTCGTCCAAATTCTTTTCTATCAGCGGGTTGAGTGGTATTTTGGTGGGTTCCTACGCTTTGGTGGCCGCTTGGTGGGCCCGGGAAATTATATCCGCTGCCCACGCATATACGCGAATGGAAATCATCGTGGCATTGACCGCTTTGGCTATGGCCACTTTGGTTTTGGCCCTGGGAACCGCGGCATTTTTTGCCCACCGCAAGGCACGGAAACACAACGAAAGTTTTTGGGACCCCGCACTCTGGAACATGATACGGGCCGCCGTTTTGCCATTGATCACCGGTGGTTTGTTCGGTTTGGGATTAATCCTGAACGGATACTACACCATCGTGGCTTCCGCCACATTGGTTTTCTACGGTTTGTCGATGGTGGCCGCCGCCCGCTACACCTATTCCGATATTTTCTATTTCGGATTGCTGGAAATCCTCACGGGCCTGGTGGCATTGTTTTTTCCCTACTACGGATTGTGGAGCTGGGCCTTTGGATTCGGCGTGCTGCATATTCTTATGGGAATTTGGCTGTATTTCAAATACGACCGTAGGTCTGTAAGCAAATCATGAAAGACATTTTCCGCCATATCAACAAAATTTTCTCCAACAAAATCCGCTTGGGCATCATGAGTATGCTTATGGTCAATGAGCAAATGGACTTTAATACCCTAAAACGCATCCTCGAAGTAACCGACGGTAATTTGGCCAGCCACCTCAAAGCCCTCGAAAAAGCCGGATATATCAGCGTGCACAAAAGCTTCCTGGGCCGGAAACCGCATACGGCTTACCAAGCTACCGACAGCGGGCGAAAAGCATTCGAACAACATATCGAAGCACTGGAAAACCTGATCAAACGACAAAAAGAATAATTTTTTTTGAATATTTACTTTGAAAAACAAAGAACTTTTCTTTTCCGAAAACCATATAAATCATGCACTATGAACACTAAACAAAACATCCAACCGCAACAACCCAAAAAATCAATTAAAGAATCCACCGGGCTGCGCCTTGTGGTATTGGGAATGCTTACCCTGGTGCTAATGATTCCCATATCCTATGTAAACTGGCTCATCGACGAACGCCAAAACAACAAGGAACAAGCCGTCCGGGAAATAGGCCGTGCGTGGGGAGGCCCCGTTACACTTGCCGGACCGATACTGAAAATTCCTTACCGGCACTACATTACATATAAAGGATCCGATGGCGAACCAAAACGGATGTTTAAAGAAATACGCTACTTCTATATCCTTCCCGAAGAACTTCAAATTCACACGAACCTGCAAACATCCACCCGGCACAAAGGCATTTACCGGGCTGTGGTTTTCCGTTCCGAAACCGGCCTAACCGGATATTTCAAATATCCCAACTTAACAGGAAAAAACATTCTTCCGCAAGACATCCTTTGGCAAAGCGCCCGTTGGGAATTTATCATCTCCGACGGACGCAATTTAACCGAAAAAGTGTCCATCGAAACCTCCGGCGATAAGCCCTTGGTGTTCCGGCCCGATGAAGATCAATACTTGCAAACCGACTTTCCGGTCTTTGCCACAAAACCCTTGGGGCGGAATCTCTTCGAAACATCAGGTGAAATACATTTCAGGATAAACCTGTCGCTAAAAGGCAACAAGGAACTGAATCTTGTTCCCTTGGGCAAAACCACCCGGGTGAGCATGCAATCCGATTGGCCGCACCCTTCGTTCACGGGTGAATATCTTCCCGACAATTCCCAAAAAATCCTTCCCAACAATCAAGGTTTCGAAGCCCAATGGAAAGTTATCGAATACCAACGCCCCTTCAAAACCGTTTATGCCGACCGCATCGACCTTGGAAACATGCAACAACACCGGTTGGGCGTGCGCCTGCTCATTCCCGTGGATCATTACCGGAAAACCCAAAGAACCGCCAAATATGCCTATTTGGTTATTTTCCTGACCTTTATGCTCTTTTTTATCATCCAACAAATCGCGCACATCCGGATGCATTTTTTCCATTATTTCCTGGTGGGACTTGCGCTGGTGGTATTCTACACCTTACTGCTGTCGATTTCCGAACAATGGAATTTCAATGCCGCCTATGCCGTTTCGGCCCTCGCAACGGTGGGTCTTATCGGTTGGTATGCCCGGTCGGTTTTGCATTCCAAACGATTCGGCGCACAAATATTGCTGGGATTGGGCCTGCTTTACACCTACATTTTTAGCATCGTTAGCTTACAAGACTATGCCCTGCTTGTAGGTAGTGTCGGGCTGTTTATTATTGTGGCGGTGATGATGTATTTTTCACGGCGCATCCGTTGGGAATAAAAAACATCTGCGGCCGGTGGAATGCGGGTTACTTTACGGCATTATTTGCGTCCCGTTTCCACCGGCCAAACCCTCGAAATCGGTAATTATCGCCGGATGACCGCTCCGGCGGGCAAAATCCATAGCCGCCCGGACTTTGGGCAACATATTACCGGCGCCGAATTGGCCTTGCTCGATGAGTTCCTCCAAGTCCGCTACGCTCACCCGGTCGATTGCTTTTTGGCCGGGTTTGCCGTAGTTCAAATATACCTGCGGCACATCGGTAAGGATGATCAACCTGACGGCCCCCAGCGTGCGTGCTATCAGGGCCGAAGTCAAATCCTTGTCGATCACCGCCTCCACCGGCTGCAAGTTTCCGTCAGGGTTGCGACTTACGGGAATGCCGCCTCCGCCGCCGGCAATAAGGTCGAAACCGGCATCCAACAATGCACGAAGCGCACCGGCATTGACCACCGCCTGCGGAACAGGGGAAGGAACCACCCGGCGCCAACCCGTGCGGCCGTTTTTGGTTTCTTCGAGGAATTGCCAGGATTTTCCGGCGGCCAAACGGCGAACCTCGTCCGCATCATAATAGGTTTTTCCTACCCGTTTTACGGGATTTTTAAAAGCCGGATCCGAAGGGTCCACCTCTATCATACTTACCAAAGACGCCACCTTGGCTTCGTGATTGTTTTCTTGCAACAGATTACGCCACGCATTTTCAATCAAATAACCGATTTCGCCTTGCGTATCGGCCACCAACACGTCCAACGGATAAGCCGGCAGCCCGTAAACCTGCTTGCCGGCATCGTTTTTTAAAAGCTGCGCACCCACTTGCGGACCGTTCCCGTGCGTAATAACCAAGCGGAAACCCTGCGCCCGCAGGGCAAACAAGGCCTCCACCGCACGGCGAATATGCCGCCCCATGCTACGAATGCTTCCGTCGTCGCCGGGCCCGCTCAACGCATTGCCGCCCAAAGCCACCACAGCCACTTGTCCGGTGCTCATAAAACGGATTTGAATTGTTCCAAAAAGTGCATATCGTTTTCAAACAGCAACCGGATATCGGGAATTTGATACAGCAACATCACAATCCGCTCAATGCCCATTCCGAACGCAAAACCCGAATATTTTTCAGGGTCGATGTTCATATTGCGCAACACGTTGGGATCCACCATTCCGGCGCCCATAATTTCCAACCAACCCGTGCCTTTGGTAATCCGGTAATCCTCTTCGGTTTCCAACCCCCAATACACATCCACTTCGGCACTGGGTTCGGTAAACGGAAAATAGGACGGCCGCATACGGATACGCGATTTTTCGCCGAACATCTCACGCGTAAAATACAGCAAAGTCTGCTTCAAATCGGCAAACGAAACGCCGGTGTCGATATATAAACCCTCAACCTGATGGAACATCAGGTGCGACCGGGCACTCACGTCTTCGTTGCGGTAAACCCGCCCGGGCGAAACGGTGCGAATGGGCGGACGGTGTTTTTCCATATAACGGATTTGCACCGACGATGTGTGCGTGCGCAGCAGCCAGTCGGGATGCAATTCCACGAAAAAGGTGTCCTGCATATCGCGTGCCGGATGATATTCGGGCAGGTTCAGGGCCGTAAAATTGTGCCAATCGTCCTCAATTTCGGGCCCTTCGGACACATTGAAACCGATGCGCCGGAAAATGTCCAAAATCCGGTTGCGCACAATCATCACCGGATGCCGCGCACCCAGCCGGTAAGGATAGCCCGGACGTGTAACATCCAATCCCCCACCCTGCGACGATTTGCTTTCTTGCGCTGCGGCTTTGAGTTCCGCAACTTTTTGATTTACGGCTTGTTTGAGCCGGTTGAGCAACTGCCCGTAGCGCGGTTTGTCTTCCTTGGGCACGTTCTTGAAGGCGGCAAAAAGCTCATTGATAATGCCTTTGCGACCGGCAAAACGGATACGGAATTGTTCGATTCGGGCCGGGTCGTTGCTTTCGAAGGCCGCCACTTCCTGCAAATATTTTTCGATATTTTCCAACATAAATTCGCCGTGTTTGCAAAGCACAAAAATAGGTTTTTTCCCCGACACGGCGCGTTTCATTTTTTTTACTGTTGTCCCTCCGCGCCCTCCGGGCGCTCCGGGGCTTCGTGAGCCCCTGCGGGTCTCACTTCGCAGTTCCGGCAGCCCTGCGGTCTGCCTCCACGGCTCCACAAGCCTGCGGCTTCCAAAGGCCGGCGCCAAAGTCAGCGCCTTGTCTTGTTCCGCCCTCCGCGAGCCCTGACGGTCTCGCTCCGGCGCTCCGTGAACCGCCTAACGGCGTTTCACTTCGCGGCTCCGGGAACCTACGGCTTCCAAAGGCCTGCGCTTTTGGCCGCGCCTTGTTTCCCTTCGCTGCTCCCGACATTGCTACGCAATGTGCGGGACAAGTTCCGCAAGCCCTTCCGGCTCCGCTTCGCTTTGCCGTTGGTCTTGCTTCGCGGGCCTCGGAACCCTTCGGTTTCCTCGGCAACTCCGGGAGCCACCTGGCGGCGTCTCCTTTCGCGTGCTGCGGAGCCCTCCGCACTTTGCAAGCGCAGTGCTTCGGTCTCCTTGCATACCGGCGAGCCACCTAACGGCGTCTCGCCTTGGCGCCGGTGAGCCCGGCCTTTATCACTCAAAAAAACTCGCAATTAATTGAAAATCAATTCATAATTCAAAATTCATAATTCATAATTCAAAATTAATAAGGCCGGTCTCCCCGGCAAGAATAAAGAAGGAATCAATAAATTTGTTCATAATTTTCTCCCATGAAAATCTCCGCCGGCATTATTCCGTGGCGATATCACCATGGCCGCATTCAAGTGCTTTTGGGTCACTTGGGCGGGCCCTATTGGCAAAACAAAGACCACGGAGCATGGACGGTGTTCAAGGGCTTGGTCCAAGCAAACGAAGCGCCACAACAAGCCGCTTTACGCGAACTGAGCGAAGAAACCGGTTGGTCTCTGCCCGAAGACATTCCGCTGATGGATTTGGGCACATTTAGCCGCAACGGGAAAACCAACCGGCTGTGGGCCGTGCAATGGGAACCGCCCTTGGAAGCGTTTCGCAGCAATCGTTTTACGCTCGAATGGCCGCCACATTCCGGTCACCAAACCAGCTTTCCCGAAATCGACCGGGTGGAATGGTTCGATTTGGATACGGCACGCCGGAAAATTACTGCGGCTCTGCGGCCTGCGCTGGATGTTTTGGAAAAGCGCTTGTCAAGAAAGCATTGAGCCGATCAAAATAAGTCGTGGTATCGGGCAGCCAAAGCCGGTTATGGGTGCCACCCGGAACAAGCATCCAATGCTTTTGCGGCGAAGCCAAGTGGTCAAAGAGTCGTCGCGCCTGTGCCGGTTTGACCTTGGCATCGGCGGCGCCTTGCACTTGAAGCACGGGAATATGAATTTGCGAAGCCACGGTTACCGGCCGCAAACTATCTAACGGAATATGCAAGCGCCCGAACAAATCACGGGCAAGAAATTCGGAAGCCGGCACTTCTCCGCCCAAATAAAAATCCAGATAGTTGGGAATCAAGCGGGCAAAATCATCAAAACAACTTTCCAGCACCAAGCCGTCGATATCGTTTCGCTGC
This sequence comes from Flavobacteriales bacterium, assembly GCA_027023475.1. Taxonomy (GTDB): domain Bacteria; phylum Bacteroidota; class Bacteroidia; order Flavobacteriales; family Flavobacteriaceae; genus JAADED01. Next base: position 5,604 of record JALVVJ010000070.1, on the reverse strand, counting down.
GCAGCCGTAAACAACGCCGTGGCCGCACCTATCGAATGGCCGTAGAGCACCAAAGGACGACGGATAAGCCCGCGGGATGCCAAACTGTCCAGGAAAGCATCCGTATCGCGACGCTCGAAATAGGAAAAACCCGTATAGCGCCCGCTACTACCGTTGTGGGCACGCAAATCAAGGGCGATAAAATTCCATCCGTTTTGCGAAAAATATGCCGCCACCGGCAAAAACCTGTTTTTGTCCGACCGGTAGCCGTGCAATGCCACAATGGTACCGCACTCCCGGCCTACGGCCGGCACCACGTAAGCCGCCAAGCGAATACTGTCGTTTACCTGCACGTGAAAAGTGCCGGCATTTTGAATTCCAAATGCCGTAAACGCCGGTTTTTTCACTCTTTCCAAACCCGAATTATAATATCCGGCCAACGGATTTCGCACCTCGGCCACCAAGTACGGCAAGTAAAAATATATCACCCCAATTGCCAGCAAAAAGGCAACCGGAAGCCCGAACCCAAAACCTTTAATCGCGGTCTTCAAGCGCTTCATGGATACGAATCAATTGGGCAAGCAAGTCATCCAAGCGGTCGAGCGGGAGCATATTGGCCGCATCGGAGCGGGCTTCGGACGGATTGTAATGGGTTTCCAAAAAAATCCCGTCCACACCGGCGGCCACGCCGGCACGCGCAATGGTGGCAATGAGTTCGGGGCGTCCGCCGGTAACGCCGTCCGCTTGGTTGGGTTGTTGAAGCGAATGGGTGATGTCCAACACCACGGGGGCATATTTACGCATCTGCGGCAAACCGCGCATGTCCACAATCAGGTCGGTGTAGCCGAACATAGTGCCGCGTTCGGTAATCATCACCTTTTCGTTATCCTGACGATGAACTTTTTCCACGGCATAGCGCATGGATTCGGGCGCCATAAACTGCGCTTTTTTCAGGTTTACGGGCTTTCCGGTGCGGGCCGCCGCTTCGATAATATCGGTTTGGCGCACCAAAAAGGCGGGAATTTGAAGCACATCCACATAGGCGGCCGCCATAGCGGCTTCGGATGGCAGGTGAATATCGGTAAGCACGGGAACGTTGAAGCGCTCGCCAACTTCGCGCAGGATTTTGAGGGCCTTTTCGTCGCCAATGCCCGTAAAACTGTCGGGACGGGTACGGTTGGCTTTACGGTAGCTTCCTTTGAAAATGTAAGGAATCCGGTAGCGTTCGGTAACTTCCACAATACGTTCGGCGATGCGCAAGGCCATATCACGGCCTTCGACGGCACAAGGGCCGGCAATAAGGAAAAACCGACCCGAATCCGTGTTGCGTAGTTTGGGAATGGTAAAGGGCAAGCCCATAAAAAGGGGGATTTGAGACAAAGTTACGAAAAATCGAAGGTGATGGGCAAAGCAAAAAAAGTTCGGCGGTTTGGCACTTGACTTATTGTGCCAAGAAAAAGCGCCAGGGATGGGAGCGGTTATGAGCCGACGCCCTGCCGCCGGCCCGCCGCGGCGGGGTGGCTGACAGCGGGAAGCCGCACCGCCGCGCAACGCGGGCCAAGAGCAGTGCAAGGCGAATTTGAGCGGACAGCCCGGCGGGCGCCGCGTGATTGCGCCGCGGTGTGAACGAAGGTGAAGCAACGCGGCCTGGCGTTGCAGCAAGTATAAAATATGCACACCAAGTTTTGTTCTTTTTGCCGATAACGGCATTAACCATCCTTGCCATAGCTACCGGCTATGCCTTCGGATGGCCGGCTTTGTTCTCGACGAAAATAACTGCAACTTCTCCGACATTTTACACTTGCTGCAACGCTGCAAGAACGCGTGCGGCCGGGCGCCCTAAAAATTAAAAGCCGCCCGCAAAAAACGGACGGCTTAATGAAATTGGGGCGAAAATTATTTGACCTCTTCGTAATCCACATCTTCGATGTCGTCGCTTCCACCGCTTTGGGTGTTTTGGCCGGCATCGGATTGGTTTGCGCCTGCGCCCGCTTGGGCTTGGGCGGCATTTTGGATGTCGGCGGATGCCTGTTTGAGCACATCTTCGGCCTTTTTGACCGCGGCTTCGGCTGCGGCGGCATCGCGCTTGTCGAAGGCCTCTTTGAGTTCTTTTACCACACCTTCGATGCTTTGCTTGGTGGCATCGGACAATTTGTCCTTGTGTTCGTCAAGCAATTTTTCCAATTGGAAAGCGGTGGCGTCGGCCTTGTTGAGTTTTTCGGCATTTTCTTTGGCGATGCGGTCGCGTTCGGCGTTTTCTTCGGCTTCCTTCTTCATACGTTCGATTTCTTCGGGCGTAAGGCCGGACGACGCTTCGATGCGGATGTCTTTTTTCTTACCGGTTTTTTTGTCCATGGCCGTTACGTGGATGATACCGTCGGCGTCGATGTCAAAAGTAACTTCGATTTGCGGCTCGCCGCGGCGTGCGGGCGGGATACCGTCCAGATGGAAACGACCGATGGTTTTGTTGTCCTTGGCCATGGGGCGTTCGCCTTGCAGAACGTGGATTTCCACACTTTCTTGATTATCGGTGGCCGTGGTAAAGATTTGCGATTTTTTGGTGGGAATGGTGGTTCCGGCTTCGATGAGCTTGGTCATCACGCCACCCAGGGTTTCGATACCCAACGAAAGGGGCGTAACGTCCAGGAGCAAAACATCTTTTACATCGCCGCTGAGCACGGCGCCTTGGATGGCGGCACCGATAGCCACCACTTCGTCGGGATTGACGTTTTTGCTGGCTTTTTTGCCGAAATATTTTTCCACGGCTTCTTGCACCTTGGGCACACGTGTGGAACCGCCTACCAAAATAACTTCGTCGATATCGGAAGGTTTGAGGCCGGCTTTTTTCATAGCTTCGGCCACAGTGTCCATGGTGCGTTTGACCAGGTCGTCGATCATTTTTTCGAATTGCGAACGGGTGAGTTTTTTTACCAGGTGTTTGGGACCGCTGGCTGTGGCCGTGATATAAGGCAAGTTGATTTCGGTTTCGGAACCGGCCGAAAGTTCGATTTTGGCTTTTTCGGCGGCTTCGCGCAAGCGTTGCAGGGCAATAGGGTCTTTGCGCAGGTCCACGCCTTCTTCTTTTTGGAATTCATCGGCCAGCCAATTGATGATGCGTTGGTCGAAATCGTCGCCACCCAAGTGGGTATCACCGGCGGTGGACAAAACTTCGGTAACGCCGTCGCCGATATCCAGGATGGAAATATCGAAGGTTCCGCCGCCCAGGTCGTAAACGGCGATTTTCTTTTCTTTGTCGGTTTTGTCCAAGCCGTAGGCCAAGGCGGCAGCCGTAGGTTCGTTGATAATGCGGCGCACTTTCAGTCCGGCAATTTCGCCGGCTTCCTTGGTGGCTTTACGTTGGGCATCGTTGAAATAGGCCGGCACGGTGATGACGGCTTCTTTGACCGGTGCGCCCAGGTAGTCTTCGGCCATTTTTTTGAGTTTTTGCAGAATCATGGCCGAAATTTCTTGCGGTGTATATTGTTTGTCGCCAATAACCACACGCGGAGTGTCGTTGGGTCCTTGGACCACTTTGTAGGGCACGCGGTCGATTTCACCGTTTTTTTTGAGTTCGGAGAAAGATTTACCCATAAAACGTTTGATGGAAAAAATGGTGCGTTCGGGGTTGGTTACGGCCTGGCGCTTGGCCGGGTCGCCAACCTTAATTTCTCCGTTTTCGGTAAAGGCAACCATGGAAGGGGTGGTGCGTTTACCTTCGGGGTTGGGAATTACCACATTGTCATTTCCTTCGCGTACGGCCACCACGGAGTTGGTCGTACCCAAATCTATTCCGATAATTTTACTGGTTTTTTCGCTCATAACTTCAATTTTTTAATTCGAAAATTCATCGTCAATGATTGTGCCAAGTGTTATGAAAGGTTTTTTTGGCGGAAAAAGTTCGGATTTTATGCCATAATGGCATATCGCATAATATTATCATGTATTATTTTTTTTGATATATTTGTTTTTATATCATAATTAAAGCTGTTCAAATGAGAAAAATATTTTTTGTATTCCTTATATTTTTTGGCACCCTTTCGGCATCATTCGGGCAGTTGGAAGCTGCGCATTGGTATTTCGGAGATTTTGCCGGATTGGATTTTAACACCAACCCTCCTACGGCTGTACGGGGGCAATTGCACACCGAAGAGGGCTGTTCGGCCATTTCTACGCCCACTGGGCAACTTGTATTATACACTGACGGCATTACCATATTTACCCGAAACCATACCACCATGCCCAACGGTACGGGATTGAGCGGCGACCCTTCTTCGTCTCAGTCGGGTCTTGTAGTACCCCACCCCGGCGATGCTACAAAATACTTTGTTTTTTCGGTGGACGATGCCAGTGGTTCAAGCGGTCTACGTTATTCGGTGGTGGATATAACCCAAAATGGTGGGCTCGGGGCTGTCCTTCCCGGACAACGGGATATTTTAGCAATCCAACACGTTACCGAAAAGGTCACGGCAGTAGCCAATTTGACGCATAATTTTGTATGGGTAGTAACCTTAGGACCTGCCCCGCGTAACACACCGCCTACAATACCTGTGAATACATATAATTCGCCTGCAAATACAATATATGCCATTAAAATCGATAATTCGGGAATAATAAGCAATGTGGTGTATAGCAATATCGGTCTGAATATTACGCCCAGCAATACCCACGGTTATTTGAAATTGTCCTCCGACGGAAGCAAAATCGCCATGGCCAATTATTATGATCATTCCTTATATCTTCTGAATTTCGACATCAATACCGGCGTGGCTTCCAACCTCCAACGTATGTCCATTCCTTCGGGATTTATGCCTTACGGCGTAGAATTTTCACCTTCGAGTGAAATTCTTTATGTAAAAGGGACCGATAGCAACGGCAACACAGCCATGATTTTACAGTATGACTTAAATCAAGGCCCTCCCTACAACAACTATAATATCATTGCCCAACAAGCAGGTTACCGTGGGGCGCTACAATTGGCTATCGACGGAAAAATTTACGTGGCCGAATCCGATAGTTATTCCACCGGACGTAACTTTTTGAGCACAATAAATAATCCCAACCAATTGGGTTCGGCCTGTAATTTTCAGTTTCATTCGACTAATACAGCCAATAACTCCATATGCCGCCAAGGACTTCCGCAATTTATTCAAAGTTTTTTTGTACAAATCGCCACGGAAAATGTTTGTGTGGGTGATACTGCTCATTTTCAAGTTAGCTCAAACCGGGATATTCAAGTGGTCAACTGGGATTACGGCGATTCCTCCACCGGTACCAGCGGCCCTTCGGCCAGCGACCCCCAAATGTCCGAAAGCACGCATGTATATACTACCGACGGTACCTATACCGTTACGGCACAAATTATTACCACTACAAACGATACCACCCAAATACAAACCAACATAGAAATTTATCCCCTGCCCGTGGTGGACAGCATTCCCGACCGGGAATATTGCGATGATGACCAAACCGGTTTAATCACTACAAACCTGCACGGACGTGATAGCGATATTACTTCACGCCAAGGCACGGGAACCTACACCGTTCAGTACTACGAAACCCAAGCCGATGCCGAAGCCGACATCAACGAACTGTCCGACCCCTATACCACCACTACACCTTACCAAC
>JALVVJ010000069.1 GCA_027023475.1 Flavobacteriales bacterium | reverse complement strand
TCCAGGCCAACCGGCTCAAACTGCGCTACCGCGACAAAAACAACCGCAAGCATTTGGCCCACACGCTCAACGGAAGTGCCTTGGCCCTGCCGCGCGTGGTGGCCGCATTGCTGGAAAATAACCAAACACCCGAGGGCATCCGCATTCCGGAGGCCTTGCAAAGCTATACCGGTTTTGCCCTTATCGACCAACCGAATCCCTAGCGGTCTTGCCCTATGCGCATCCTGATTGTCAACGGACCTAACCTGAATTTGTTGGGCGAACGTAAACCGGAGGTTTACGGGACGGAAGATTTTAGCGTGGTTTTGGCACGCTTGCGCAAGGATTTTCCCGGTGTGCTCATCGAATACCGCCAAAGCAATCACGAAGGCGATTTGATCGACTATTTGCATCGCGGCCGGCGGATTTACGACGGTTTTGTGCTCAATGCGGGCGGTTATACGCACACGTCGGTGGCTTTGCGCGATGCGGTGGAAGCCATCGCCCCGCCGGTGGTGGAAGTGCATTGGTCGGACATTGATCGGCGTGAACCTTTCCGCCGCACATCCTTGCTGGCCGATGTGTGTGCCACTCGGTTCTACGGGCAAGGCGAAAACTCCTACCGCCAAGCCGTGCAGTGGCTTATTTCGCACCTGAGTAAATGACAAAACCAATCCCGCCGTTTTTTCCCGCTTCCAGCGCCCGGCGCATTGTCCAGGCATTGGCCGGGGTCAAAACCGCACGCTTGGCTTTGCCCGGAACTTCGGCCGTAGGCGCCCTGTGGGCAAGCGTTTGGCAGCAAACCGGGCGTCCGGTGGTCATCATACTCAACAGGCGCGACGAAGCGGGATTTGTTTTCCGCGATTTGCAACAATGGATGCCTGCCGGAGACTTGTTCTTCCTGCCCGCATCGTTCAGGCACCTGGCCCGGCCCGAAGACACGGACGCCTTTTCGTTGCAAAGCCGGATACAAACGCTGGATGCCTGGCAAAAAGGTATTCCGGCACTCACCGTGAGCTATGCCGAGGCCTTTTTGGAAAAAATACCTGCACCCGAAGCCGCAGCCGGACGGCAATTTACTTTGCACACGGGCGATATTTCCGACCCGGATTTCCTGAACGAATGGCTTTTTTCGATGGACTTCGAACGGGTGGATTTGGTCTCCGAACCCGGGGAATTCGCCCTGCGCGGCGGCATTATCGACCTGTTTCCGTTCAACACGCCCGAACCCTATCGCATCGAATTCGACGACGACCGTATTGCCCGCATCGCCCCCTTTGACCCCGAGACCCAATTGCGTAGCCACCGCACGGTGGATTCGCTGCAAATCAGCGGGCCGCCGGCCGGGGATGAACAATTGACCGAAATAAGCCGTGTTTTACCCGGAAACGCCATCCTTTGGTTTGCATCGCACCGCCAAGTGGAAATGCTGGCCCGGGAAATATCCGAAGCCCACCGGGAACGCTTGTGGCGGGACTTTCGTATCGATGCTTTGCCCCCGGGGATCAACATATTGTCGGGCTCCGAGATCGCCGGCCCCGACCTGAGTCCGGCACTCAAACCCTTGCCGCCCTTTGGCGCCGGTTTTGAATTGTTCGAACAATACGTAAACCACAAAATATCCGAAGGATATTCCCTTTACCTGGCTTGCGGCAACGATGCCAACAAAAAACGTTTGGAAAAAATCCTGGAAAGCCGCCTGCCGGATGTGGCATTCCATTGGTTGGACTATGAACTTTGGGCCGGTTGGGACGATACCGAACAGGCCGTTGCAGTGATTCCCGAACACAGCATTTTCGGCCGGCCAGCAGTGCGTCCGGCCGACAAACGCCGGAAGAAAAAACAAAAATTGCTGCTGCGCGAACTGAATCAATGGCACAAAGGCGACTATATTGTCCACGCCGATCACGGCATCGGTATCTATGAAGGTTTGGTCAAAATGCAACGCGGCGGACAAACGGTGGAAGCCGTCAAATTGCGCTACAAAAACGACGACCTGATCTATGTGGGCATCCACAGCTTGCACAAACTGAGCAAATACCGCAACCGCGACGGCAAGCCGCCCAAAATCCACGGATTGGGTTCCACCGCTTGGCAACGCACCAAACAGCGCACCAAAAAACGTCTGAAAAAACTGGCTTTCGACCTGCTGCAACTCTATGCCGAACGAAAGCAACAAAAGGGCTTTGCCTTTGGTGCCGACACGCCGATGCAATGGCAACTGGAAAGTTCGTTCCGCTACGAAGACACCCCCGACCAAGCCCGTGCCACGGCCGAAGTAAAACGCGATATGGAAGCGCCGCGTCCTATGGACCGGCTCGTGTGCGGTGATGTGGGCTTTGGCAAAACCGAAATTGCCATCCGTGCCGCCTTCAAAGCCGCCGACAACGGCAAGCAAACGGCCGTGCTGGTGCCCACCACTGTGCTGGCCTTTCAACATTACAGGACTTTTTCGCAGCGGCTCAAAAATTTTCCCGTAACGGTGGAATACCTCAACCGCTTCCGTTCGGCCAAGCAACGCAAACAAATACTGGACGATCTGGCGGCCGGGAAAATAGATATTTTGATAGGCACGCACGCCATTGTGAGCGACAAGGTGCGGTTCAAAGATTTGGGTCTGCTGATTATCGACGAGGAACAAAAATTCGGCGTCAATATCAAGGAAAAAATCAAAAACCTGAAAAAGCACATCGACGTGCTCACCCTCACAGCCACGCCCATTCCGCGGACGCTTCAATTTTCGTTGATGGGCGAACGGGATTTGTCGGTGATCAACACGCCACCGCCCAACCGCATTCCCATACGCACCGAGGTGCACCGGTTCGACAGGCAATTGATTCGACGGGCAGTGGAACGCGAAATGGCAAGGGGCGGACAAGTGTTTTTTGTGCACAACAGGGTAAAGGATATCGAACAAATCGCCGCCATGTTCCGGCACGACATTCCGCTTGCCCGCATTGCCGTGGCCCACGGACAAATGAAAGGAAGCGAATTGGAAAAAATCATGCTGGATTTTATGCGCGGGCGCTACGATGTGCTGGTGAGTACGGCCATTGTGGAAAACGGCTTGGACGTGCCCAATGCCAACACCATGATAGTAAACAACGCCCACATGTTCGGTCTGGCCGATTTACATCAATTACGCGGCCGCGTGGGCCGCTCCGACCGCGAGGCATATTGTTGGTTTCTCATTCCTTCCCAGGAAGCATTGAACGAAGATGCCCGCAAGCGTATGCACGTATTGGAAACCTACACCGCCCTGGGCAGCGGTTTCGAAATTGCCTTGCGCGATTTGGAAATTCGTGGTGCAGGCGATTTGTTGGGCGCCGAACAAAGCGGTTTTATCAACGACCTGGGTTTTGACTTGTATCGCAAAATACTGGCCGAAGCGGTGGACGAAACCCGTCGTGAACTTTCGGACGAACAGGAACCGGAAAATTTCGTATTGCATCCCGAACAGGTAACGGTGCATACCGACAGCGAATCCTTTATTCCTACCGCTTATGTTCCGTCGTCCGGTGAACGGCTTACCCTGTATCGCCAAATCAACGGAGCAAAGGATTTTGAAGCCCTGGAACAAATCCGCCGTGAAATGACCGACCGGTTCGGTCCCTTGCCTACGCAAGCCGAAGACCTCTTGCAATGGGTGCGCATCAAGATATTGGCCGCCCGTTTGGGTTTTGAAAAAATTATTTGGAAAAAAGGCGTATTGTCGGCCTACCCTACCCCGGAACCTGCTTATGTCGATTCGGATATATGGCCCAAAATCCTGGAATATGCCGGCACGCAACCCGGCCGGTTTAGCATCCGTCCGCGGAACGATGGAGGGTTTGTTTTGGAAGTAAAAAACTTGAAAACATCTTTCGAAGTTGAAAATATATTTCAGGATTTAGAAAAATACGCTGGATTGGGTATTAAACCTGCTTAAAAAAATTTTTTGACCACATAAAATACCACGAAATTGTTTTCGTGATAATTTTTTTTACAATACCAATGATTTTTATTTATATTTGGATGAAAAATTAACCATTAAATTCTTATCCTATGAAAAAGCTGGGATTTTTACTCATTGCAGTGTTGATGTCGGCGAATGTCTTTGCAAGAAATGCATCGCTGTTTTCTTACAACCACGCCAAAGTGGAAAAGGCGCTGGTTAGTGCTACGGTACTGGATCATTTTGTAAGCAATAATGTCCTTACTGCCGATCAATTAAACATTGACAATCCCGTAGTAGCTAACTTAAAAGTCAGTGCCAATGTTCCCGTCATGGGACCCAATTCCGCCTTGGGCATTCCCGGATTTGTTTGGGGTTTAGTGTTTAACTTAACCGGAGTTTTGATAGTTTATCTGGTTACCGAAGACCAGGAAGAAACCAAGAAGGCATTTTATGGATGTATTGTAAACTCGCTAATTTCGGCCGGCTGTGTTATCTTGTTCTGGGGGACAATTTTCGGTGCAGCAGTTACAACATCTTCCTAATTTTTGAATCAACAAAAAGGCGCTTTTTCCAAGCGCCTTTTTTATTTTTGGTAGTAAATTTATATGTTTGAAAAAAATTCAAATGATTTATTGATGAAACAGTTATTTATATTTATTGTTTTGCTACTGGTTTCGTATGATTTATCAGCCACAAACGCAAAAATGTTTAGCTACGATCATGATTATGTACAAAAAGTAATGGTAAAAGTTAACAAATTGGACCGCTACGTTTCGTTAAATCAATTATCTTTTGACCAGATAGACAACGATTTTTACCTTGGAATTGATTTGAATATCAACGAACAGGAATCTTACGGCTTGGCAACAATCCCATTAGGAATTCCGGGTGTTTGCTGGGGTGGATGCTTGGGTATCCCCGGGGTAATAGTTGTATATTTGACTACGGACGAAAAATACGAGCGACATGATGCCATTAAGGGTTGTGTTATTCTTCATATATTTTTGGCCGGATTTTTTTATATGCTCACTTCATTTTAATTCCTAATTTCAAATTATTTGTTGTATAAAATCTTTGATCGGAAATTCCCAGTACTTTTTGCAACAAAAGAGAATTTCAGGGTACAAATAATTTTATACATTTAATTTTTGCACCACCCCAGAAATAATATATAAATATTATGCTGAACAATGAATATTTTAATGCTTTTTCAACGTAACAAGTCATTCGGTTAATTAATTATTCATGTGTAATTAATGTGGAATGGTTTAGGATTAGAGTATTTTTCAAAATAAATTATATGTTCGCCTTTATTGAGTTTTGACTAACATAATTCCAACCAAAAGTCCATAATCATTCAATTGAATTTAAATTGGTTATGAGAGTTTTCTGAAAGGTCAAAAATTGTGATACAATGAAATGTCCAAAGAAATCCCATTAAGTGCTTTTTTTTCCTTTTGCTGCATTTTTTCTAATTTTGATAGCAATTGAACCGGAATTATTTTTTTCATGAAAAAATACACCATTCTCACCGGCCTTATTCTTCTTCCCCTTCAATTGTTATCCAAAAACGCATCTTTATTCTCCTACAACCGCATCCGGGTCGAAAAGGCATTGCACAATGCCACAGTGCTGGACCAATATGTTTCGCATAATCATCTCCAAATGCACCGCATCAATCCCTCAAATCCTTTATTAGCCAATTTTAAGGTTGAATTTAGTTTTCCGGCCCTTAAATCCAACGCTCTGTCAGGCATCCCCGGATGTTTTTTGGGGTTTTGCTTCGGCCCTGTCGGAGTTTTGATTGTTTACTTGGCTGCAACAGATAAATCGCAAAAAGAAGGTGCCCTTGTAGGATGTGTTCTTTATATGGCTGTAATGACTTTATTTATTATCGACATGTTTCAATCCTTTAATGAAAAAAATATCGGTGGAACCGGTATTCCGGACGAGCTTATGCGCGGATGCATCTAATCCCCGGAAATTTCGCAAACTTTCCATTCGCCCGGTTGCCCGAAAATCAATATATTTGTTAAACCAAGCATGAAGCCATGAGCCACCGGCGCCCCAAAATAGGACTGTTTTTCGGCAGTTTTAACCCCATTCATATCGGCCATATGATTTTGGCCAATTTTTTTGTGGAACATACCGATTTGGAACGCGTCCGGCTGGTGGTAACTCCCCAAAATCCGCTCAAAAAACGCGCCAACCTCCTGGCCGACTACCATCGGCTTTATATGGCCCGCCTGGCCGCTGAGCCCTATCCCAAAATCGAAGTTTCCACCGTGGAATTCGACCTGCCGCAACCCAACTACACGGTCATTACCCTGGCGCATTTGACAGATATGGAACCCGACAAGCAATTTGTCCTCCTGATGGGCGAGGACAATTTGGACCAACTGCCCCGTTGGCGCAACTACGAACGTATCCTGGACAATTTCGACATCTATGTTTATCCCCGTCGTGTTCCCCACGACAGTCCGCTCAAAGAACACCCACGCATTTTTTACCTGGAAACCGCCCCCATCATCGAAATTTCCGCCTCCCAAATACGCCGCGACATCCGCGCCGGCAAAAACGTCCGGCCCCTGTTGCCGCCCGAGGTTTACAAGTATTTGCAGGAAATGAATTTCTACAAATCATAAATCCCCATTTCGTCGTAACTTTGAGCATCATCCAAGCAATAACGAATTATGAAAAAACTCCGCATTCTGGCCAATGACGGCCTGGCCGAAACCGCTGCCGCACGTCTCCGCGAAGCGGGCCATACGCTCTTTACCGAACATATCGATGCCGGCGATTTGGCCCGGTTTATTAACGAAAATAACATCGACGTGCTCATTGTGCGCAGTGCCACTAAGGTGCGCAAAGACCTGCTCCAACAGCTCGAACCCCTGAAACTCATCATCCGCGCCGGCGTGGGGCTGGACAATATCGACGTGAAGGATGCCGAAGCCCTGGGTATCCGCGTGCGCAACACGCCAGCCGCCTCTTCCCATTCGGTGGCCGAACTGGTGATGGCGCACCTGCTCACGGGCGTGCGCTTCCTGCACGACAGCAACCGTGAAATGCCCCTGCGCGGCGACCAGGCCTTCAAAGAACTCAAAAAACGTTATAGCAAAGGCCGCGAAGTCCGTGGCAAAACCCTGGGCATTATCGGTTTCGGACGCATCGGTCGCGAATTGGCCAAAATGGCTATCGGGTTGGAAATGAAGGTTTTGGCCTACGACCCCTATGTGGACGAAGCCGAACTCACACTCCACTTTTTCGACGGCCAAAAGGCCGTTTTCCGCATCCGCACCGTGGATTTCGACACCGTGCTCCGGCAATCCGATTTCATCAGCTTACATGTGCCCGCGGCCGACAAACCGCTCATCGGTGCAGCCGAAATCGATAAAATGAAGGACGGCGCAGCCATCATCAATGCGGCCCGCGGTGGCGTGGTGGACGAGGTGGCCCTCTACAAGGCCTTGGACAGCGGCAAACTCTCCTTTGCCGCCCTGGACGTGTTCCGCGACGAGCCGCAACCACCGGTTCAGTTGCTTATGCATCCCAAACTCTCGCTTTCGCCCCACATCGGCGCCTCCACGGTGGAAGCCCAGGAACGTATCGGCGACGAAATTGTTCGTTTGATTGACGAATTGGCCCATGAGGACTGAGTTTTTTTTTTTCAGGGCGCCCCGGCGCCTGCGTTCGGGGCGCCGCCGTCGGGCGGATGCCCGATGCTGATGGCCTACGGCCATCAGCCCGGCGCCTTCCCGACATTGCTGTGCAATGTGCGGGACAAGTCTGGCGCCGCGGCGGCGCCACGGATTCCGCTTCGGGACGACGGAGCGCCCTCGCAGAAATCCGTTTCCTCACGCGGCGCCGTCGGGCTGTCCGCTCAAATGCGGCTCGGCCAAGGGCGGTTTGCCAATTGCCGGCGCCGTGGTCTCTTGCGCTGCGAGCCCCCGCCGCCGGCGGCAAACCAAGCCCTTCCCCTTCGCCGCATAACCGCTCCCATCCCTGGCGCTTGGGCCCGGGCGGCAAGCCGCCCTCGATTAACGAACACCGAACAATCGAACATCGATTTGAGTATTAAAAACCGGAAATTTTAAATCGCTGATTGTTAATCGATGTTTTCCACATAGCATCACTACCAAAACCTAAACCCTCAAAACCCTTTTCCCACCACATGCGCTACACCCCCGAAAAAATATTCCGCAGCCGCCACCGCCGGCCCATCATCCTGGCCGGACTCTTGCTGGTGGTGGGCGTGATTTTTTGGAACTCCTACCTGCTGTTCCGCTACCTCAAACAGCAGGAACGTACCAAAATGGAAATTTGGAGCCAAGCGGTGGAAAAAATCATCTCCTCACCCCTCGATGCCGACATCGACCTGCCGTCTATGATTCTGATTCGCAACAAAACCATTCCCGTCATTATGACCGACAGCACCGGACGGATTATTCAAACCTACAACCTGCCCGGCATTGAAAAAGATACCGTCGCCCTGCGGCGCAAACTGGTCCAATTCGCTGCACAAAACGAATCCCTGCGCATCCAATTGGCCAACGGCTGGCAGGAACTCTACTACGGCAATTCACGGCTTTTGAACCAACTGACCTGGTATCCGGTGATTCTCATTATCATATTCCTGCTCTTTGCCGCCGTGGTTTATCTTTACTACAAAACCACGCGCGTTTCGGAGCAAAACCTGCTATGGGCCGGCATGGCCAAGGAAGCCGCCCACCAAATCGGCACACCCCTTTCGTCCTTGCTCGGATGGTTGGAACTGCTCAAAACCGACCCTACGCTGGTGGAACCGGCCGAAATGGAAAAAGACATCCAACGGCTGCGCATCATTTCCGAACGTTTTGCCAAAATCGGTTCCCGGCCCAAACTCCAACCCGCCGACCTGCGCGAGTTGATACAACAAAGCGTTCGCTATTTCCGCGCACGCCGCCTGCCCGAAAATATCCGCATCCACATCGACCTGCCCGGACATCCACTTACCGCCATGCTCAATCCCGACCTGTTTCGTTGGGTTTTGGAAAACCTGATAAAAAACGCCATCGACGCCATGCCCGAAGGCGGCGAGATACGCATAGGGCTGGTCGATGAAACACCACGCGAAATCCGCATTTCGATAGCCGACACCGGAAAAGGTATTCCCAAAAACCTGTGGAAAAAAATCTTCGAACCCGGTTTTACCACCAAAAAACGCGGCTGGGGCTTGGGCCTGTCGCTGGTCAAGCGGATTGTGGAAAATTACCATCGTGGTCGTATCTTTGTCTATCATTCGGAACCCGGAAAGGGAACCGAAATACATATCAAACTGCATAAACCCATGGAAAAATGAACCGGAAAACGCTAATTACCACACTTGCCGTTCTGCTGGCAGCATTCACCCTTTCGGCACAGCAAACACCCGTACCCAAATCCTTTGCCCACATCACCTACAAGGACGGAAAAATGGGTGTGGACCACCAAGGGAAATTTTATCCGGCCACAGGCGATGGAAATCCCTATTTGACCTTCGACAACATAGCCACTCCCAAGGTGTCGGGATGGGAAAAAGGTATTGAACTGGATTTCGGCCGCCCCGAAGTGGAAGGCACTGTTTACTACGGACTCATCGATGCGGCTTCGCGCTACAAAATGCCCGTTTTTTCGAAGCGCACGGCCAAAATCAAGCAAGGCAAAGCCCGTATCAATCTGGACAAACTCAAAGGCAAATACGACTTTACCGGTTGGGAACAATCCGGCCTGATGCAAGTCGGCTACCGCATCATCGACAAAAAAGGCCGCATCGTGGCCGACAACCGGCAAAATGTGCTTTATCAAGACGGAAAATATATTCCCGACGTAACCCTCATCGAAGGACCCATCCTGTCCAAACCCTTGCCCGAAGGCATAACCATTTCCTTGCGCTTCGACCGGAAAACTTCCGTCCGGCTCAACATCAACGGCAAGGAATTCCGGCTGGACCAAACGCCTTCCGACCGTTTCGAAATCGACATCGACGGACTCAAACCTTCCACGGTTTACCGCTACGAAATTAGCTACGGCCCCTGGCACGAAGACTATGTTTTCCGGACGGCACCGCTCAAAGGTTGCCGGGCACCTTTTCGCTTTGCCTACGCCTCCGACAGCCGCAATGCCAAAGGCGGCGGCGAACGTAATATCTTTGGCACCAATGCCTACATCCTCAAACGCATGATGATTGCCGCCGACCGCGAAAATGCCGATTTCTTCCTCTTCACCGGCGATATGATCAACGGCTATTCGGGTTCGCGTGGCTTGGAGGAATTGCAGTATTTCAACTACAAAAACGTGCTGCGCTACTATGCGCCCTATCGTCCGGTGTTTGTGGGCATGGGAAATCACGAAGCCCTTTCGCAAAGTTTCCACAAATTCGACAGCAAATCTTCCGAGCCGTGGAAACGCTACATTTCGGTGGACAAATTTCCCTTTGCCACCGAAAGCGCCGAAGTGCTTTTTTCCGACATGTTTGCCATGCCCGAAAACGGCCCCTTGTCGGAAGACGGCTCCGCCTACGACCCTTCGCACAAAACGATTGATTTCCCACCCTACGGCGAAACGGCCTATTGGTTCGCCTACGGCAATACGGCCTTTGTGGTGCTCAATTCCAACTACTGGTATACCACCAACGAAAACTATATTCCCATCACCGGCGGAAACCCGCATGCCTACATTATGGACAAACAAATGGAATGGCTTGAAAAAACCTTGAAAAAACTGGATGCCGACCCCGACATCGACCATGTGTTTGTGTCGGTGCACACGCCGCTGTTTCCCAATGCCGGACATGCCAACAACGACATGTGGTATTTCGGCAACAACGACATCCGCCCTTGGGTGGCCGGAAAACCCGTGGACAAAGGAATCATCGAACGCCGCGATCAACTTTTGGACATCATGGTCAATCGCAGCAAGAAATTCCGCGCCGTTCTTTCGGGCGACGAACATAACTACACCCGGCTGGTGGTGGACAACTCCACCGATCTTTATCCCAAAGATTGGAAAGGCCCACGCATCAAGCTCAGCCGTCCGTTTGTGCAAATCACCAACGGTGCCGCCGGCGCGCCCTACTATGCACCTGAAAAATTGCCCTGGTCGGATCATTTGAAACGTTTTTCCACCCAAAACGCCCTGATGATCTTTGACGTGAACGGGCCGGTGATTCACGTGCGTGTGTTCAATCCCGATACCTTTGAGCCCATCGAAAGTTTCCAATTACAATAATTCGAAAAAACGCATCGCCGATGACCGCCATTTATCTTTCCGCCTTGCTCCTGGGCCTGATGGGTGAGATTCATTGCGTGGGCATGTGCGGGCCCATCGCGCTGATTTTGCCCGTGGATCGTAAGAGCAAGCTAAAAACCGCCATACAATTGACCCTCTATCACCTGGCCCGGATATTGGCCTACGGCACCATGGGTTTGGTGTTGGGATTTTTCGGCCGGGGACTGCAATTGGCGGGCTTGCAACAAAAAATCTCCCTGGTTTTCGGGCTTATTATGATTGTTACCGCCTTGTTTCCCGCAGTAAATAGAACCTTTTCGGCCCGCACACCGGCTTTTTGGGCCCGGGCGGTGGGGCGGCTCAAAGCGGCCATGCAAAGCTATTTGCAACGGCGTTCCTATTCGGCCTTTTTTGTCATGGGTTTCCTGAACGGCTATCTGCCTTGCGGCTTGGTCTATTTGGCCATGGTGGGGGCTTTGGCCACGGGAAGTGCATGGCAAGGCGCCGTGTATATGATGATTTTCGGCTTGGGCACCACGCCGGCCTTGGTGTTGATCACCTGGCTGCAACGCATGTTTTCGACCGGATTGCGCAACCGGCTCAACCGGCTGATTCCCTATGCCGTGGCCCTGGTGGGTTTGCTGTTCGTATTACGCGGCCTGAATTTGAACATCATGTTCCTGTCGCCCGGGAAAAAGATGTTGCAAGTAAACGAACAAAAGGAAAAAATGTATCACAAAAAAATAAAGAAAATCCAATCCAAGATCCATGCGCCCGAAACGGAATAAATCATTGGCGGTCAGGGTTATTTTTTCGATACTGCTGGTTTTGCTATTGGTATCGGTACGCTTGTTCGAGCGGCAGTGGTTTCCCGAGCCCTTGCTGGACTTTTTCGGCAGCCAGGCCTACTTGACCGAAGAACTTCCACACTTGACCGCCGCCGACTACGGCAGCATGTTTTTGCGCTATACGGTCAATGCGGTTTTTTCGTTGGCCTTGTTGTTCCTGTGGGTCGAAAACCGGCGCTTGCGCCGTTTTTTGTTGCTTTTTTATGCTGTGGCCGGGCCGGTGCTACTGATTTTGCTCATGCTGGCATCCGCTTT
>JALVVJ010000068.1:443-2980 GCA_027023475.1 Flavobacteriales bacterium | reverse complement strand
GGTGTATGCTCACCTACGCGCTCAACCGGTCACGTTGGGGCCGGCGCGAACCCACCGAACCCAGCCGGTTTTTGGACGAGATCGATGAAAGGTTTTTGGATACGGCTGTTTTGTCGGGGTCTTCATCCACTTCTATTTGGGATGCTGATACTTTTGGTGACGATGATTTACCCTTTAAAGCTACCCGTCCCAAGCCCGGGCGAACACGGGGCCCCGTTTCGGCCAGCATCCGGCCGAAAAAACTAAAAAAAATCAGCAGCATTCCCGGTCAAATAGCCGAAAAAATTCCCGAAGACCTGCATCCGGGCGATAAAATCCGCCATCCCAAATTCGGCAAGGGAACCATACGCGAAATTATCGCCGACCCCGACAACGGACATAAAATGGTGGTGGACTTTGACCATCAGGGGCGCCGGACACTTTTGCTCCGCTATGCCCGGTTTGAAAAATTGAATTAGTTTACGGATAACAAACCCCAGGCCATACGTGGCTTCAAATAATGGATTTTTCTTACCTCCACAGGTTATATCTCATTTTTCAAAATCCTTTACCATCCCGGTTAGCCGGAAACCAGGGGTTAATCATTTGAACGGAATCGTTCGCTTGGCTTTTCCG
Source organism: Flavobacteriales bacterium (assembly GCA_027023475.1). Lineage (GTDB taxonomy): Bacteria > Bacteroidota > Bacteroidia > Flavobacteriales > Flavobacteriaceae > JAADED01. The sequence goes on along the minus strand of JALVVJ010000068.1, from coordinate 2,365 downwards.
TGCACCGTTTTAGCGGGATAAATGTTGCAATGCGGCATTGTCTTGAAATTGTTCGACCTGGAAATGCTCAAAATTGCCACTGATGGTGAGTGTGGTCGAACCGTCGAGTTTGATACGCAACCTGTCGGCGCTTTTGCCGTGAATACGGGCTACGGCTTTCCCTGTCATGCGGATGTCGGCATCGTTCTTGATGTCCAGTTTGCGTCCATCGAACTCGGCACGATCCGCACCGTTGATTTCGAGGTGCTTCGCATTGCCCTTTAAACGTAAATCGGCACTTTGGCTCATGCTTACCTCTAATTCTTTGGCAAACACCACGCCCTCCCATGTGGCGTCTTTGTCTAAAACGGCACGCACCGATGCGGCTTCCAGGTCGGTATGCAAACGAGCATTATCCGTAAGCCGGATGCCCACCGTATCGTGCACCGCAAAGCCGCCATCTACGCGGGAACGGTCGTGTAATTCCACATACAAGCGCTCCAAGCGTATTTTTTCGTCGGTGAGCACCTTGGCATAGTTGTGCAAAACGATGCCTTGAAATTTATCGCTCACATACAGGGTGATTTCGAATTTCTTTTTGGAAATGATTTTTTTGCTTAACCACAGTTTGAGCGTGCCGTCGTTGACATCCCATTTGAGCACTTCGTGCAGGTTTTCATCGGCACGTAACTGAATTTGGGTGGTGTCGGGTGTTTTTTTGAGTGTTATAATAATTTCCTCGTCCGTTTCGACACGCAGAAACGGAGGCACGGTATAAACGCGGGTGATTACTTCGCGGTTGCCTTTGATTTTTCCTTTTTTTTGGCCGTAGGCAAGGCTGATGCTCAACAACATCATCAACGCGAGAATTTTTTTCATAACAACGACGATTTATTATTTGATTAAACGTAAATTCAAAGGATAACGGCATATCTGACCTTCACCGGCTTTGACGGCACCGATAATGGCAAAAATCAAGGTGAGTATCATTAACACCGCAAAAAGCGGCACCACAAGCAGCGCTCCCAATCCAAAAGTCAAGAAGGCGAAGGCCATTCCGATAAGGTAGTAAATCAATAAACTGATTTGAAAATTAACCACCTCCTTACCGGTTTCGTCGATAAACACATGGTCATTACGACGAATAAGCCACATGATCAACGGAAAAAGAAAATTCAAATACCCGCCGAACAAGCCGCCTATAATGGGCGAAAGATGGATAAACACAGCGTAGGTGCGAATGTCGGATGTGGTTTGCATGGCAATAAAGGCTTTTGTTCAAAGTTACACAAAATTATACCGAAAAAATAATGCCAAAACGCCAAAATACGGCTATGTGTGAGGCTTTGGTCTGCACTTATGCCCGAACTTTACGTATCTTTGTGTTACCAAACGAACATTTATGGCTAAATTTTCGCAAATAATAAGCGGCGACAAACCGGTTTTGGTGGATTTTTCCGCCGAGTGGTGCGGTCCGTGCAAAATGATGGCACCGGTGCTCAAAGAACTCAAATCCATAGTGGGCGACCGGCTCAAAATCATCAAAATCGATGTGGATCGCAATCCGGCCGTGGCGGCACGATACGAAATACGCGGCGTGCCCACGCTTATCTTATTCCGTAACGGGCAACCCGTGTGGCGTCAGTCGGGCGTGATGCCTGCCGGAGAATTGGCCCGCCGTTTGGAAACTTACCTGTAATTTGAATTTGCGATGGAAGTATTGTGGTATATTATTCTTTGGTTAATCCTGGGGCTTTATTTGCTTTTTGAGGGCTACGAATGGGGTGCGCGCATCGTATATTTCCTTTATGCTTCCAACGACGACGAACGCCGCCAAGTGTTGGAAAGCACACGTTCGATTTGGTCGGCCAACGAGATTTGGCTTTTGGCCTACATCGGTTTGATGTATTTGGTGTTTCCCGGTTTTTTTGCTTGGAATAGAC
>JALVVJ010000068.1:0-433 GCA_027023475.1 Flavobacteriales bacterium | reverse complement strand
GAATAGACAGTATTTCGAAGGAATTTTTTACTTGTTTGTGGTGCTTTATATCTTGTCGGTGGCGGTTAATAATTTGTTACGCATTTTCGACGACCGCCCCGCAAGGAAACTCCTTAACCTCTTGTTTTTCGCAGCCCAAGCGGGTATGACGGTTTTAATGGGGTTGTATGTGGCCGTTTTGCTTCGCGGATGGAACGGGGCGTCCATAAGCTTATGGAGCAGGTCGTTTTCGCCTTTTAGCGGCGATTCGGGCTACCTGGATTGGTTTACTTTGCTGTTTGTTTTTCTGTTTTTCATCCTGATTTTGTTGCAAGGTTTGGGCTGGACGGTGCACAAAGTGCGGCCGGCTTTGGGTCGCAAGCTCAAATTCAAAATCCAAAAATGGGCCATTTACGGAAGTTTGATTTTCCTGGGGGTTATAGCTGCACTCTAT